>JBOGEU010000533.1:0-8547 GCA_050741995.1 Acidimicrobiia bacterium
TCCTCGTCCTCGACGCACCGCACCGGGTGCGCCTTCGTCCTGCGTCCTTGCCAGGAACGCCGATGACTCGGCGTTACACGCACGGAACTTGCGAGCCGGAGCAACTAGTGCCCCGAGCCGGACCACCATCTTAGGATGCGCAGTTGGGCCCCGCCCCTGGAGGAAGCGGTCACCGATCGCGGCCAGGCCCCGAACCAGTGCATCGAGCGGAGAGTTGGACCGGGCGGCGAACGGATGCGGGCTGGTGCCGTACCGGGGGCCGCGCCCTTTGGGAAGCGCCTTGTTCAGGTCGGTCCTCGGCTGCTGCATCGGTGGTCCTCCATGTGTCGTAGAGAGAGCAGCGTCGACCGCTTCTGACCGCGATGGTCGGTGACGGGGAGCCGGGGCGAAATGGGGCCCCCCTGGGGGAGATCCCCCAGACGTGCCACGGCTAGGCGAGATAGGGCTCCAGGGCCCCGGCGATGCGGGTCGCGTGCTCGGGATCCTTGGTCTCGACCGAGATCTCGATCTCTACCCGGCCGAAGGGAAGCCCGAACCCTTCCCGATGGTGCTCGACCTGGAGAACGTTGCCGCCCTGATCGGCCACGGTCTGCAGCACATGGGCCAGGTTGCCCGGCTGGTCGGGGACCAGGACCGTGTACTTGGCGAAGCGCCCCGACGCCTCCAAGCCATGACGCACCGCCTTGCCGAGGAACAGGAGATCGATGTTTCCCCCCGAGAGCACGATGCATATCGGGTCGGGGGCATCGTCGGGGATCAGCTTTTCCATCAACGCCGCCACGCCGACCGCCCCGGCGGCCTCCACGACGATCTTGGACCGGTCGAGTATGTAGGCGAGGGCAGCGGTGGTCTGTGAGTCGTCGACCACGAGGATGTGGTCGACGTGCTGTTCTGCGATCTCCCACACGACTTCGGAGGGGACAGAGACCGCGATTCCGTCCGCCACGGTGGGGAGCCCCCGGGGGAAATCCGCCACCAGTCGTCCCCGCCGGCGGCTCTCGGCATAGACCGCCGCAGGCTCGATCTCCACCCCGATCATGGTCACCTCCGGCTTCATCGACTTGATCGCCAATGCGGTCCCGGCGAGGAGGCCCCCGCCTCCGGTGGGCACCACCACGGTCCCGGCGTCGGGGAGTTGACCCAGGATCTCGATCCCCAGCGTTCCCTGTCCGGCCACCACGAGCGGGTCGTCATAGGGATGGACGAATCGAGCGCCCGTCTCACGCGAGAACTCACGGGCAGCGTCGACGGCGTCGGCCAGGGACACCCCGACCAACCGCACCTCTGCCCCGTAGTCCTCGGTCGCCTTGATCTTGGGGAGGGCAGCGGTCTCCGGCATGAAGACCGTGCAGGGCGAGCCGGTGAAGGCCGCAGCCAGGGCTACCCCCTGGGCATGGTTGCCCGCCGAGCCCGCAACCACGGGCCGGCCATCGAGCCTGGTCAGCACGTTGAGGGCGCCCCTTATCTTGAACGAGCCCGCTCGCTGCATGCATTCGGCCTTGAGGTAGACGTCCCGGCCGGTGAGACGGCTGAACGAATGAGACCAGACCAGGGGGGTCTCGGTCACGTTCCCATCGAAACGAGTCAGGGCCTCTTGTACGTCCTCGAGCTTTATCATCGCGATTGGCCTAGCGGTCGCTGTCCGCGTAGCATATGACGGCTCCCCGATCGGGAGCCGTTCCCGAACGCTCCCCGGATTCTTCGACCTGGGCGAGGATTACTCATGACCATGAACAAGACCTATGCGCCCAAGCCGGGCGACATCGAGCGATCCTGGTTCGTCGTCGATGCCACCGATCTCCCGCTGGGGCGTCTTGCCTCCGAGGTTGCCACCCTGCTCCGGGGCAAGCACAAGCCGACCTACGCCCCGCACGTCGATGGCGGGGACTTCGTCATCGTCGTCAATGCGGAGAAGGTGGCGGTGACTTCGGAGAAGAGCCAGACCAAGATCTACTACCGCCATTCGGGCTATCCGGGCGGGATCAAGGCGGAGACATTCGACAGGCTCCGCGAGCGCCGGCCCGAGGCGATCATCGAGCGGGCCGTGACCGGAATGCTGCCCAAGAACAAGCTCGGGCGGCAGATGGGGCGCAAGCTCAAGGTCTATGCCGGCCCCGACCATCCCCATACCGCCCAGAAGCCGCAGGCTCTGGAGCTCGACATCCGAAAGGTGGAGCCCTGATGACGAAGCCGCTCGTCCAAGCCACCGGCCGCCGCAAGTCTTCCGTTGCCAGAGTGCGTCTCCGCGACGGCTCGGGTCAGGTGACTCTCAACGGCCGGCCGCTCGAGAATTACTTTCCGACGATGGCATCGCGGATGCGGGTCATGGAGCCGCTCCAGCTCACGCAGACCCAGGGCCGTTACGACGTCGACGCCACACTCGAGGGCGGCGGCACGACCGGTCAGGTCGACGCATTGCGTCTTGGGATCTCACGTGCCCTCATCGTGCTCGACGAGGAGCTTCGCCCGATGCTGAAGAAGGCAGGGCTGCTCACGCGTGACTCCCGGGTGGTGGAGCGCAAGAAGTACGGGCTCCGCAAGGCCCGGCGAGCGCCCCAGTACACGAAGCGCTGACATTGGACGACCTCCGTCGGCTCCTCGACGATGGGAAGCCCATCTTCGGAACCGACGGCGTCCGCGGCGTTGCCGGTTCCGAGCTGACGGTCGAGCTGGCCCTGGCCATCGGCAGAGCGGCCGGCTCCCACCTCCGCGGCGGCCCGGTCGTCGTGGGCCGGGATACCAGGCGGTCCGGGGAGATGCTGTCGTCGGCACTTCAGGCCGGATTCCATGCTGTTGGCATCGACACTCTCGATGTCGGGGTCCTGCCCAGTGGCGGCATCAGCTATCTGACTGCAACCACCGGGGCGACCATGGGCGCCGTTGTCTCCGCCTCCCACAACCCAGCCGAGGACAACGGGATCAAGCTGCTGTCTTCGAGGGGGACCAAGCTTCCCGACGACATTGAGCGCGAGCTCGAGGAACGGCTCCGATCATCGGGGAACAAATCGTCGATCGGCCCTGACATCGGCACCCGCTATCGCGACGACGATGCCCTCGAGCGATACGTCGACCACCTCAGCCGGATCTCGAGGTACAGCCTGAGCGGCCTGAGCCTGGCTCTCGACTGCGCCAACGGTGCCGCATTCAAGGCGGCGCCGTTGCTCTTCTCCCGCCTCAAGGCAGACATCGAGGTCTTCGCCGACTCACCCGATGGCACCAACATCAACGCCGGTTGTGGCGCCACCCATCCCGAGATGCTGGCCGGTGTGGCGCGGGGACGCATCGGTCTGTCGTTCGACGGGGACGCCGATCGGCTGATCACCGTCGACGAGGACGGCAGGGTGGCCAACGGCGACGTGATCATGGCCATCGTCGCCAGGCACATGAGGGCCCAGGGCAAGCTGAAGAAGAACCTCGTCGTCACCACGGTCATGGCGAACCTCGGGTTCCGCAAGTCGATGGCCGAGGTGGAGATCGAGGTGGTCGAGACCAAGGTGGGGGACCGCTACGTGATGGAGGCCCTGCAGGAGCACAAAGGTGTCCTCGGTGGGGAGCAATCCGGGCACATCATCTTCCTCGACAAGGGGCAAACCGGTGACGGCCTGCTCACTGCGGTCCGGTTGCTCGATGTCGTCGCCGGCACCGGCAAGGAGCTGAGACAGCTCCGGTCCGAGGTGATCACCGAATACCCCCAGGTCCTGCAGAACGTCCAGGTCCCACGGGGGGTGAGTCTCTCCGACGCCGACGAGCTGTGGGAGGAGGTGCGACGCATCGAATCCGAGTTGGGCGAAGAGGGTCGAGTCCTGGTTCGGGCATCGGGGACGGAGCCGCTGATCAGGATCATGGTGGAAGCCTCTTCCGAAGAGACGGCGACGCACTACGCTGACCACCTGTCGCGAGTCACCCAGGACTCGATGAGAAAGGGGGGATGACCCGAACCACACAGCGTGCGTGAATCGAGATAGCGCCAGGCCTCGCCGCAAGCAGGACACTGCAGCAGCGAGGTGACGAGGAGGAAGGTCATCGAAACATTCGGCGGATGCCTTCCCGGCCAGCTCAGGCCGAAAGGGATGGGGCAAAACCCGGGAGTGATCCCGGAACAGAGACCCACCCGTGAGCGCCGGACCCTCCGGCTTTCCCGCACGCCCACCAGATCTCCGTGATTGGGGAGCTCGGATCGGCTCTCGCCCCTGAGCATCCTGATTCATCGAATGCAAAGGAAGCGCCATGTGCGGAATTGTTGGATATGTGGGTCCCCGGCCCGTCATCGATGTGTTGCTGCCGGGCCTGGCCCGTCTCGAGTACCGGGGATACGACTCGGCCGGAGTCGCCCTCAACCATGGGGGATCGCTCACCGTGCTCAAACAGGCGGGGCGGATCGCAGACCTGCAGAGCCTGGTCGACCGTGAGAAGCTGGAAGAGGCTCATACCGGGATCGGACATACCCGCTGGGCGACTCATGGTGCTCCCAACACCGGCAACGCCCACCCCCATCTCGACTGCCGCCGGGACGTCGTCGTGGTCCACAACGGGATCATCGAGAACTGGCTCGACCTCAAGGCGAAGCTCGTCGAATCCGGCCACGCGTTCGAGAGTGATACCGACACCGAGGTCGTCGCCCACATGATCGAGGAGATGGCCGACCTCACCCTGGCCGATGCGGTGCGCCAGGTGATGAACCAGTCGGACGGGGCCCTGGCACTGGTGGTGATGCGGCGCTCGGAGCCCGATCTCCTGGTCGGCGCCCGCCGCGGGTCGCCTTTGGTGGTGGGTCGGGGCGACGGCGAGAACTTTCTCGCTTCGGACATCCCGGCATTCCTCGAGCACACCCGGCAGATGGTCGTCATCGAGGACGACAGGATCGTGGAGATGCGGCCCGATGGGATCATCTTGACCGATCTAGAGGGGCACGACGTCCCCCTCGACGAGAGGACTGTCGAGTGGGACTTCGAGGCCGCAGAGAAGGGCGGCTTCGACACCTTCATGCTCAAGGAGATCTTCGAGCAACCCCATGCCATCGCCGACACCCTCGCCGGCCGGGTCGAGGCGCCGGGCCGGGTGGTCCTCGACGAGTTGACCATCGAGCCGGAGATGTTGCGTGAGATCGACAAGGTTTTCGTCGTCGCCTGTGGGACCTCGTACCACGCGGCGATGATGGCCAAGTACGCCATAGAGAGATGGGCCCGGCTCCCGGTCGAGATCGACATCGCATCCGAGTTCCGGTATCGCGACCCGGTGCTCGACGGTCGGTCGCTGGTGATCGGGATCAGCCAGTCGGGAGAGACCATCGATACCCTTGCCGCGGTTCGCTACGCGCGGGCTCAAGGGTCGATCGTGATCGGTGTCTCCAATGTGGTCGAGTCGGCGCTGGCGAGAGAGTCCGACGCCGTCCTCTACACCAGGGCGGGGCCGGAGATCGGGGTGGCCGCCACCAAGACATTCACCACCCAGCTGGTCGCGATGCAGCTTCTCGGGCTCTATCTGGCCCAGGTGCGGGGCGCCCTCGACCCGGGGGCGATCGAGCTCCACGTGAAGGAGTTGCTGCGTCTGCCCGAGCAGGTGGAGTCGGTCCTGGCCAGAGCGGAGGAAGTCAAGCGAATGGCCGAGGGGTGGGCCGATGTCAGGGACTGGTTCTTCCTGGGGAGGTCGGGTGATTTCCCGGTGGCGATGGAAGGCGCCCTGAAGCTCAAGGAGATAGCTTATGTGCGGGCCGAGGGCTACGCCGCCGGCGAGATGAAGCACGGGCCGATCGCCCTGATCGAGCCCGGTGTTGTCGTGGTCGGCGTGGCCACCGACAGTCACATCCGGGCCAAGACCCTGTCCAACATGGAAGAGATGAGGGCGCGGGGCGGCACGATCGTGCTCGTTGCCGAGGAGGCCGACGAAGTCGGTCATGTTGCGGACCATGTGATCAGGGTCCCGTCGGGGTCGGATCTCTTGTGCACGGTCACCGCAGTGGTGCCGCTCCAGCTCCTCGCCTATTACGTGGCGACCGCCAAGGGGATGGACGTGGACAAGCCCCGCAACCTGGCGAAGACGGTCACGGTGGAGTGACCCGCGGATTCCACATGCGTGGCGTCACCGGATGTGACACAACGGATGGGAATGGCGCCATGAAGCTCATTTCGCTCGGTGCTCGGCGCTCGATTCCGGCTGCTCGGGCCGGGCGATCGGGCTGAGAACGAACACCGGGTGCCGAGCCGCCTCCTCTTCCCAGGCCACCAAGGAAGCGCCTGGCCCTGCCCGAAAGTAACGGCCGACCACGAGGCGGACGAGGAGCCCGACCGACGCAAAGCGGTCGCGAAGGACGGAGGCGGCCTCACTGGGGGTGAGCTCTTGTGAGGTCACCGGGATGATCTGTCTTCTCATCGTCACCACCGCATTGCCCGCGGCACGCAGGTTTCTCACCCAGTCGACGTTCCCGTAGACGGAGATCAAATGCCATTCCGATCCTGCACGATTGAGCGCGACCGGGGTGGTGCGGGGAAGGCCGCTCTTGCGACCGGTGATGGTGAGCAGCGCCTGAGGGCCGAGGGGCAGGCCGAGCCGCAAGAAGAAGGAGACGATCGGGTTGAAGAGCCGGGCCGATTGCACGGGTTCCCTCCTGGTAGGGTGTCTTACGTCATTCATATAATACGGATTTCATAAATTATGCAACACGAAAGAGTGGCCCGGGCCAAGCTGACCAATGAGATTCGGGAGCGCATGCGTGAACTCATCGCCCGGCTTCATCAGCTCAACGACGCGGTCGGTAACCGGATCGACCTGAAGGCCGGTGACATCGAGATCCTCGATCTTGTTGCCAGGCATGGGCCGATGTCGCCAAGCGAGGTGACGGTTTCGACCGGGATTCATCCGGCCACACTCACCGGTGTCATCGACCGACTGGAGGGGGCGGGCTGGCTTTCGCGGGTACCCGATCCCGATGATCGGCGTCGGGTCCGTCTCGAGGCCCGCAGGGAGAGGGGGGCGGAGATGGCCCGGCTCTATGCCCCGATGAACCGCTCGCTCTCCGAGATCTGCTCCGGGCTGTCCCCGGAGCAACTCACGGTGATCCGTGACTTCCTCAGGGAGGCGGCAAGTGCAGGAAGCGACGCTGCCGCCGAGCTGCGGGCCGCCGACTGACCCGAGCTGGGGCCCGGCCGGAGCCGGGCCCTACCTCGCACGGAGAACGGCGTCAGGACTGGAGGTCGGCCTCGACGTCGAACTCGACCTTGAATCTCTCCGAGACCAGAACTCCGCCTCCCTCGAGAGCGGTGTTCCAGGTCAGGCCCCACTCCCTGCGGTCGATCTCACCGACGGCGGTGAAGCCTGCCTTGGTGCGGCCATAGGGGTCGGTCAGCGCCCCTTCGAATGTCAGGTCGAAGGTCGCCGGCTTGGTGACGCCGCGTATGGTCAGATCGCCGGTGAGCTTCCAATGGTCCCCGTCGGGAACCAGCTCCGTGGAGCGGAAGGTGACCAGGGGGTAGTTCTCGGCGTCGAGAAAGTCGGGGGACCGAAGATGGTTGTCCCGGTCCGGGGTGCCGGTTGTGACCGAGGCCGCCCTGGCCTCGATCTCCACACTCGACTCGAGGGGGTTGTCGGCGACAACGATGGTGCCCGCGAAATCGGCGAACGTGCCGCGCACCTTCGCCACCATCATGTGGCGGGCAAGGATCCGTAGATCACTGTGCGACCGGTCGATCTGCCACACCCCGGTTGCCGGGAGGGTGGTGCTGTCAATTGTTCGGACGGCTGACATTTGTGGTCTTCTCCTTACGGGTTGTTGAACTGTCAAACACACCTTAGACGAAAGTCATTGAACTATCAACTATCGTACTTTCAACCAACCTAGAGCCCGGGGGGGATTTGGGCGGAGCCCAGACCGCAACCGGTAGGAAGTGTGGCCCCCAAGGGCGCCGGTAACGTGGGACGGTGCGCATTCTCGGTCTTGGAGTCGATCTGGCTGATATCGCTCGGGTCGAACGGGTTCTCGTCCGATACCCACGTTTTGCCGAACGATGTTTCACAGACCATGAGCGTGACTACGCCTTCCGGTACGCGGTGCCTGCCCGCAGGCTGGCGGCGCGGTTCGCAGGCAAAGAGGCCGTGATGAAGTCGCTGGGCACGGGGTGGCGAGGCATCGGCTGGAAGGACATCGAGATAACAGGGGGGGGAAAGCCGACCGTGAGGATGTACGGCAACGCGGCCAGCCGAGCCAGTGCTCTTGGGATCACGGAGGTCCTGGTGACGATCACCCACACCGAGACCGCGGCCCTGGTCATGGCGATCGCAGTGGGCGAGCACGACTGAGATGCGGATCTTCTCCCGTCAGGGGTGCTGAGCGATGCCCATGGAGTCGTCCCCACCCGATCCAACCGGGGCCCGCCGGCTACTGATCGTGACCGCGACCGACCGAAGACGTGGGGCGGAGGTGTTCACCGAGCGTCTGGGTCAGGGCCTCGCCGATCATGGCTGGGTGGTGCAGACCGTGAGTCTCACCAGCTCGGTCGACGAGCGCCGGGTCGATGTCGAGCCTCTGACCGCGGTGAGCCCGGCGCGGCCGGG
>JBOGEU010000534.1:0-15107 GCA_050741995.1 Acidimicrobiia bacterium
TGTCGCGATGCACCACCCCCAAGCCATGTGCGTGGTCGAGGGCGCTGCCGACCTGGGACACCATGTCGACCACGATGGCCGGATCGAAAGGCCCGGTCTCGACGATCCTTTCGGCAAGGGTGTCTCCGTCTACCAGCTCGAGGACGATGTAGGGCCCGTCTGCGTCCTCTCCGGTGTCGAACACGGTGACGATCCCGGGATGATTCAGGCTCGCCGCGGCTTGGGCCTCTCGTTTGAACCTCTCGGCCGACTGCGGATCGTCGGCGAGATGCGGGAGCAGGCGCTTGATCGCCACCGAGCGGCCGAGGAGTGTGTCCTCGGCCTTCCACACCGTGGCCATGCCGCCGGTACCGATCTGCTCGGTGAGCTGGTAGCGATCAGCGATCACGCGGTCAGGTTAAGGATGTGCCCGGTATAGGGGACTTGACGCCATCCGGGAGTGCCATCCAAGAAAGGAAACGGGAGCGGCCCCGGTGGGCCACCCCCGCTCCATGCTCCGGGCTGTGATATGGGAGAGCAGTGTTACTTGTTCTGACCCGGAGCTGATCCTGAGTTGCCCGATGAGCTCGGCTTGCCCGCATGATCCGGCTTGCCTGCATGATCCGGCTTTCCGTGTCCGTTGCCGTTGGCCTCGGTTGCCTCGCCTGCGTCCTTCTTGCCGTGCTCACAGTCGGCTTCGGCAGTGGTGAAGTCGATGACTCCGGTGTCGCCCTCTTCGGCCGACTCGAACTCGGTGTCCTCGCCCGCCTTCACCTGCTGGTCGCCCGTGCCCAGGTCGGACTGGGCCAAGTGGCGGACCACACAGCCGCGGCCCTTGCCCTCGTAGAGGCTGTTGAACAGCTTCATGAACATGCCGTGGTTGACCTGGCCGTTGGGGCCGGAGACCTCCCCCCCGCTCAGGCCACACTCGCCCTCGGCTCCGCTGTACTCGATGGGGGCATCGGCCGGCTCCACATCATCGGCGACCTCGTCCTCAGGACGATTGGGGAAGGAGACGACGCCGGCATCGTCCTCCAGATTGTCCACCGGGATCGCCCCATCATCGGAAGCGGCGCCATAGGTGGCGGTCAGCGAGCCATTCTCCAGGGTGCAGTCGTAGGCATCGTCGAGCGCGGACAGATTCCACACCAAGATTCGATTGATGAGGTCGTAGCCGAAATTGAACAGGGTGTCGACCAAGTCCTCGGTCTCGGTGACTTCTACTTCGACGTCCGCACTGTCGGCCCAGGCGACGCCGGAGCCGACCACGAGCCCGACCAGGATGAGGACGGTGATTCCCGAGTTCTTCAATTTCCGCATTTGCGATCCTCCAGGTTCTTCCCAAGCCATACCTGTAATCGCTCGGAGCGCGGTTCGGGTTACTCATGGGGACCGCTGCGCCACCGTCAGGCGTCGGCGCCCGCCCCGGCGTGGACCGACCCCGTGATCTGCCCGCCATCGAGGATCACCCAGAGAAGGAACGTCGCACCGGCACTGAAATAGGCCCCCAACATCTTCTTCGGCCACGAGAGCGGCCTGGCAGGACCGGGTCATGACCCCGGCCGGTCGCCGGTGGGGGAGATTCCTCATTCCACTACTCAGAGTGGTCGGGTAAGGTCAGCGCTGGGAGACAATCTGGGGCGCATTGGTGGAGGAACTCACACGCTATTTGCGGCGGGTCACAGCGGGGACGCTGGTGCTTGCCCTGGTATCGATGCTCCTGATGCTCCAGGTCACGTCGGCGCAACCGGCAGCCGCGGCGTCGATCTCGATCTCCCCATCCTCGGGGCCACCCGGCTCCTCGGCGACCGTCAGCGGAACCGGTTTCCTTCTCGATGCCACGGTGAGTCTGTGCTGGGATGCCACCGGGTGCTCCAGCCTGGGCACGACAAGCCCCGATGTGCTTGGGAATTTCAGCACGGGCATCACCATTCCCGGCGATGCTGCGGCCGGCTCCCACACGGTGAGTGCCTGCGGGAACGTCTCTGGTTGTGGCGGTGCATCGTTCCAGGTCTCGAGTGTTCCGGAGACGTCGACCACGACCACGGCTCCCCCCACCACGTCGACCCCCACCACGTCGACCCCCACCACCAGCTCGACGACTACGACGACGACCTTGCCCACCACGACGACGACCATGCGTGCGACCACAACCACGCCCCCGGGACCGACCACCACCCGTCCGGGACCGACGACCACCACCACAACGAGACCCACCACGACCCCCTCACCGCCACCGACGGTGACGACGACCACCACCGTAGATCCCGGTCAGGCAGGCGCACCCACCAGCTCGACCAGCACCACGGCAGGAATTGTGATCGCACCCGACACGGTGACTTCGCTGCCCGAGGCTCTGGCGTCGCGGTACGCTCTCGACGTCGAGGCCCTCGTCGCCCAGCTCTTTGCCCCGGTTCCCGAGACACCGGTCGACCCTGAGGCCACCACCGGGAGCACTGTTGCCGGCTCGACCGGGCCCCTCGGCGCGGTGCCGCCCACGTCGGTGGTCGAGGATGAAGAGGGCGGGGATGGCATCGACTTCTCACTTGGGGAAGCGCCCGCCACCGACGGCTTCCAGCCGAAGTTCGGGATCTGGCTGGTCTGGCTGCTTGGGATCGTTGGATCGGCGGGTCTGGCGCTGGTCGTGGACGAGAAGCGTCGCCACAGCCGGGAGCGGTGACCGGGGCGGAGTCGGTTCAGCCGGTGTGGGCCACAGCCTTTGGCGCCGATCCCGGGATCTGTGAAAGGACATGGTCCCAACCGATGTCGTAGTTGTCCCGCATCTTCCGCCAGTCGGCGCCCCGAGCCTCCCAGCCGTCGTGGATCAGGGTCACCTCGGTGCCGTCGATTATTTGGCGAAAGGTGATCTCGACGTGGGTGGCTTGCTCGACGGGAAGACCCGGACGCCAACTGAAGGCGACCCGGGCCGCCGGCTCCCACTCGACGATGCGACCCCATTCGTGTTCCACACCATCGTTGGTCACCTCGTACACCCGCCCCCCAACCCCGGGATCCACCCGGACATCGACCGCATCGTCGCCACCGACCGAGTGCGTGCCGAGCGGCCACCACTCCCCCATCCTGGTGGTGAACAGCTCGAACACCCATCCCGGCTCGCCGGGGATGGTGACAGTCTTCACCACCGGCTCGATGCGCTCCGCGCCTGACTGGCTCATGGTCTCCTCCATCTCTCTCTGGGCAAAGCCGGCAAAGCTCCCCATCGCCATGTCCCACATCTGGTCCACCCATTGCCTCAGTGCCGTCATCCCGGCCGGGTCGACCGAGTAGACACGCCGATTGCCGACACTCGTGGCCCGGGCCAGGTCTGCGTTCACCAGCACCTTGAGATGCTGGGACACCGCCGGTCGGCTTATCGGTAGCTCGGCCGCGATGTCCCTCACTGATCGGGGGCGCTGGAGGAGCATCTCGTAGATGGCCCGCCTCATCCCCACCGCCAGGGCATCGAGCTGGAGGTCGACCATGGAGAGAGCGTAAGTGATGACTTACCGTAAGTCAAGACTTACGGGTGTCAGATCCCGGGGAGCTTGAAACCGGACTTGTCCACGACATAGTCACGCGACTCGAGGGCCATGCGCTTCACTGCCGGCCAGTCGACGTGAAGAAGCCTGCCGGCACGTTTCATGGCCCGGCCCGCGATGAACACCGAGTCGATGTTGGAGGTGTCCATCCCCGCCACCACCGCCGCCACCGGGTCGTTCATCGGCGTGACGTTGATCCGGTCGGTGCGCAGCATGATGAAGTCGGCCTGCTTGCCCGGCGTGAGGGTCCCCACCCGGTCCCCCAGACCGTTGGCGCGCGCACCCTCGACCGTCGCATACTCCAGCACCTCGCGCATGGTGATCCCCATCCCGCCGTCCTCGTGGGCCAGGGCATGCTGGAGGGCGATCACGGTGCGCATCTGGGTGAACATGTCGTTGGGGACGTTGGTCTCGACGTCGATGCTGAGCGAGGGTCGCAGGCCCCGGGCGAGGAACTTCTGGATCGGGGGCATCCCGTGGCCCATCATCATCTCGACTGGGGCCGCCAGCGAGACCGTGCCGCCGGTGTCGACGATCATCTGGATCTCGGTGTCGTTGAGGGTGGTGCAATGGATATACGTGGTGTCCGGTCCCAGGAGACCGGCATGGCCCATCTCCTCCAACTTCCGGTCCTGGCCATAGGTGCCCACCCCGACATGGGCGGTGATCCGGGCGCCGGTTTCCCGAGCCAGCTTCCAATGGTCCCTGGCGAACTCGAAGTCGACGAACTCGGGGCCGGGAGCGGCGAGGGCCAGGGTCAGTTTCTGGTCCTTGGACGAGAAGTACTCGGTGGCGGCGCGGACGAACCAGCTCGGCTGGCGCTCCTCCCACTTGCCCCACCAGGGGAACCCGTAGGCGAACACCGCCCGGAGCCCGGAGTCTCTCAAGGCCTGGATCACGGCATCGGTGTGGGCGGGTGAGGCCTGGATGTGCGACCAGTCGAGAAGGGTGGTGATCCCGGCGTCGATGGCGCCGAGGGCGCTGACCAGGTTCCCGGTGTAGGCATCCTCGGGCCTGAAGGCGGGGGCCAGCTTGTGGAGGACGAAGGAGATGTAGCTGGTCCGCCCCTCCAGGGGGACATCGGTCCCGATGTTGCGCAAGATGCCCTCCCAGATGTGACGATGGGTGTCGACGAAGCCGGGCATCACGATCATCCCCGAGGCGTCGAGCACTTCGGCGTCTCCGGCGCCGAGACCGGGCCCCACCGCCGCTATCCGATCGCCCTCGATGAGAACGTCGCCGACAGCGAAGTCGCCGATACGTGGGTCGAGGCTGAGCACCAAGCCACCCTGGATCAGCTTCCTCTCCGTCGGTATCACCGAGAAGTCGGTGCCTGCGGGGTACGGATCGGGGAGCTGGGCGGCCTTCGGGGGACCACTCCCGATGACCAAGCGCCGGGCCCTCCTGAAGTTCCTCTTCACCAGCTCCTTGATGTCTCCCACCTGGAAGAGGATGATCCCGATCAGGACCAGGACACCGATGACCATGGGACCGACGTCGGGGGGGAGACCGTGGAAGGGAAGCACGGTGATGACGACGGCGAGGAGGACCGAGGACACCGTGCCGCCGAGGAACGTGGCCCGGCCGCCGGAGAGGGCGGCGCCACCGAGCACTGCGGCGGTGATGCTGTTGATGGTGTAGCTGGCCCCGATCTGGGCGTTGCCGACCCCGGAGCGGGTCGTCACGAAGAAGGCGGCCACCGCGGCGAGGACCGCCGAGAGGAGCAGCGCCCTGACCCGGACCCAATTGGTGCGGACGCCACCTCGCTTCGCCGAGCGCTCGTCGTAGCCAACCGCGCTGACCGAGACCCCCGAGCCACTGGCATGAAGCCAGAGGTCGAGGAGACCGGCACCGACCACGACCACGATGAATGCGATCGGCACCGGGCCGATCCCGCCCCTGAGCATTGAGGTGAAGGCCGGGTCGATGGTCCCTCCCGGAGTGGGGCGCAACGTGAGGGAGATCCCGTCGAGGATGCTGAGGGTGGCCAGGGTGGCGATGATCGAGGGGATCTTCACCCCCCGCACCAGACCCGCATTGACCAGACCGACCGCGACCGCGCAGAGAAGGATGATGCCCACCCCGCCAAGGAGGGCGCCCGGGGAGGACCCGGGCCTGATCACGAAAGAGGCGATGACGACCGAGAGGCTGATCACCGACCCGACCGACAGATCGAGATAGCCGACGAGGAGAGCGTGAGTCTGCGCCATCGTCGCCACCGCCAGCGGGATCGCGATCAGCAGGATGTTGACGGTGTTCGTCCTGTTGACGAACCCGGGGAACTGGGAGTCGGTGTACCAGACCACCCCCAGTATCAAGATGACCTGAAGCACCACCGGCATCCAGAGCCGGACCCTGACAACCTTGCGCCACTTGTTCTTGTCGCGGGCGTTGCGCAGGACTTTTCGCAGCTCCTGGCGAGCGGACTCGATGACTGTGGTCACGTCTCGGAGGGACGGTTCGGGGCCCGGGGCATGGCGATGCCCAGTGGTGACCGCCCGGCGCGGGAGAGACCGGGCCCACGGACGATGGCTTCCACGATCCGCAGCTCGTCCAGCTCGTCACCGGGTATCTCCTCGATGATCGTCCCCCGGGACATGACGAGCACCCGATCGCACAGCCCGGAGAGCTCGATCGGGTCACTCGACTTGATCAACAGGGCAGCGCCTCGATCGGTCCGGGCCCGAAGGGCCTGGTAGATGTCGAAGCGAGAGCCGACGTCGACACCTTGAGTCGGCTCGTAGGCGAGGATGACTGCCGGCTCCCGGAGAAATGTCCGTGAAACGGAGACCTTCTGCTGTTTGCCCCCGGAGAGGAACTCGACGGGCTGGTCGAGCGACGGGGTGCGGAGATCGAGCGTGTCGACGAGGTGTCTGACTGCGCGCCGCTCGGAAGGCTTCCTGAGGAAGCCGAAAAGGCTGAAGCGGCGGATCGACTGCACCGTGGAATTGACCCTGACGCCGAGCACCGACATGAGCGCCTCGCGCTTCCGGTCCCCGGGCAGCAGCATGATCCCCGAGCGGACGGCCTCGTGGGTCGATACCAACGTCAGCTCCTTGCCGTCGCATACGACACGGCCGGCCCGGGGCGGCGTCCTGCCGGAAAGGGTGTCGAAGAGTTGCGGTTGTCCGTTGCCCTCGGCACCGGCGATCCCGACGACCTCGCCGGCCTCCAGCGTGAAGCTGACCGGGCCAAAGGATTGGCCCTGGAGCCCGTCCAGGACCAGCACTTCACGACGCTCCTCGACCTCGGGAGCCGAAGGCGGGAAAGCGGCTTCGAAGGGACGGCCCACGATGAGCTCCACCAGCTCCGGCTCACTGGTCGATCCGGCTTCGAAGGTGCCACGGGCTCTTCCGTCACGTAACACCGTGATCCGGTCAGCGATCTCGAGGACTTCCGGGAGCCGATGGCTCACATAGACCACACCGACCCCCCGTTTCCGGCAGGCCGCGATCGTACGGTGCAGGGCCTCGACCTCGTCGGGGCCGAGGGCGGTGGTGGGCTCGTCGAGGAGCAGCACCTTGGGATCCGACACCAGGGCCTTGGCTACCTCGAACAGCTGACGTTCGGCCAGGGTGAGGAACCCCGCCGGGACATCGGGGAAGAGCTCCATCTCGAGATCGAGCTCGGCGAGGAGGCGGCGGGCCCACTTCTTCCGCCCCCGGAAAGGCGGCCTCTGGTCCGGAGGCGCCGCCAGGTAGAGGTTGTTCTTGACCGGCTGGGCCAGGATCAGCGACGTGTCCTGATAAGCCATGGCCAGACCCAGCTTGCGGGCCACAGCCGGGGAGTCGGTGCGGAGCTGCTTGCCCCCGATCCGCACCGTGCCCCGGTCGGGCTCGACGAACCCGCTGGCAATCCCGAGGAGAGTCGACTTTCCCGATCCGTTCTCGCCGACGATGGCATGAACCTCGCCGGCGCGACAGTCGAAGCTGACATCGGTCAGCGCCCGGACTGCCCCGAACTGGCGGGAGAGCCCGTTCAGCTCGAGCACGATCTCGGTGCTCACCGACCCTCCTCGCGGATTGCCGTCACTCATCCCGTCGGATACATCTGGGCAAGCACCTCGTCGGGGACCAGCGAGGTATTCGACACCGTCGGCGTCACCCGGTCCGGGTTGCAGTCGTCCGGCGTGATCTCACGCATCACATGCGGGACCACGATCTCGGCGGGGATCTCCGCACCCTGAAGCGCCATCATCTGGGCCGTGACCGCGGTCCGTGACTGGAAATTGCCACCGGCCGAGTACCAGATGTGGTAGTTCGGGTTGTCCCGCTCCGCCCAGTCGCAGAACAGGGTCTGCTCGTCGGTCCGGACCGCGATGGTCATTTCGTCGATCTCGACGTCGGCCAGGGCGGTGTAGAGACCGTCGGCATACTCATAGCTGAACCCAGCGAGGTCGGGGTTGGTCGACAGCCAGCCGCTGACGACATCGCGTGCGATGTCGTTGGCCCAGTAGGTGTCGCCCGTCGTCGAGTTCGGGTCCGCAGGCGGGTCGATGACTTCGATGCCGTCGGCGAGCGCCGCGAGGTGGCACTGCTGCCAGCCGAGTGAAAGGGCGTTGCCCGGTGTTCCGCCAAGGACCCCGATGGTGCCTTCGACGACACCTTCGTTGATCACCTGGGCGAAGCTCTCGCCAAGGGCACACAGGTCTTCCCCGACGATGGTCAGGTAGTCGGTGCCTGGAGTGAGTGCCCCATCCTGGCCGGGAAGGCCGACCCAGCCGGCCGAGTACGGCACATATGGGATGCCCGCCGCCTCGGCGGCCTTGATGGCGTCTCCAAGCGCCAAGCCCCAGTCGGGATAGCCGATGATGAAGGTGACCCCTCTTTCGACCATGTAGTTGATGTCGCCAATCGGAACCGCGGGGTCGGTAGACCACTGGGCGTCACGGAACACCATCGTGCCGATCTCCGGATAGGTGAGTGCCTGGAGGATCGCTTCCATGCGGGTCACCTGACGCCAGACGTTGAGCCCGCCGCCGTCGGCGTATCCCATGATCACATCGCCTCCGGTGCCTGTGTCGCACTCGACGGCGTTGGTGTAACACTCGAGCGCCTTGTCGATGGTGGCCTGGTCGAGGTCCTGGCTCGCCCGGGCGATGGACGCCAGGACGATGTCCGGCACGTCACCCACCGGGCCCAATGCCTTCTCCACCAGCGCCGGGTCGGCCGCAGTCGTCTCGCCGAACTCGGCGAGCGGATCCTCGGCGCCACCACTGGTGGTGGTCGCCCCCGCGGCCGTGGTCGTGGGCTCCGGCGCAGCGGTAGTCGTCGGCTCCTCTTCTGGCGCCGCGGTGGTCGTGGTCCCGGTCACGTCGCCCGTACAGGCGGCCAGGACCAGCGCCAACACGGCAATCAGGGCGATCACCCTGGGTTTCATGTCTTCCTCCATTCGTTGGTTTGCATTCGCTCCCGCTTTCGGGGGTTGTTCACTGACTCTCCTTCTTCTCATGGCTCGCCGCCTTCGACGGCAAGACTCCCTTCACCGCGCCGTCCCGGTCGCGACCGGTCGCGCAGAATCCGCTCGACGGCCTTGATGATTCGATCCCCCGAGACCATCATCCCGCCGACGATGACCAGGCCGAAGACCACGAACTGAAGCGCAGTGGGCAGGCCCAAGACCCTCATCATCTGGTTGAGCCCGGCGAGGAAGAAGGCGGCAGCCCACGTCGAGATCGGGCTGGCGAGGCCACCGGTCAACGAGGCGCCGCCGATCACCACGGCGGCGATCGGCCCCAGCAGATAGGGCGCACCCACCGTGACCCCTGGAGCGCGCAGGTAGCCGGCGAGGAGCACACCGGCCGTGGCGTAGAGCACGGCGGCCACGACGTAAGCCATCATCTGGTTCAGGTTCACCCGCAAACCCAGCACCATCGAGGCCACCGGGTTCGCTCCCACCACTTGAAACCTGCGTCCGACGACGGTGAACCTGAAGACGACCATGAGGAGGATGGTCACCCCGACCCCGATCCAGAAGATCCGGGTCACCCCGAGGAAGCTGCCGTTGGCCCACTCCGAGAAACCGGGCGGCACCGGCTTCTGGATGGCGACGTTGAGGTAGTAGCGGTTGGCCACCCCCGAAGCGATCTGGCCCACCGCCAGGGTCACGATCAGGGCGTTGAGCTTGAGCCCTCCGATCAGGATCCCGTTGACCAACCCGATGACGACCGCGACTCCGATGGCTGCCAGAAAGGCGATCCAGATCCGGTCGTCGGACTGCTGGCCCACCCCCACCATGATGATGGCACCGAGGAGGAACGTGCCGGGAACGCTGAGGTCGATGCCCCCGGTCATGATCACCAGCATCTGGCCGAGCGCGGTGAGAGCGAGAAAGGTGCCGAGGGGGGCTATGGAGCTCAGACCGGCTGCGGACAATGTAGCGGGAGCCCATGTCGACGCCACGATGACGAGCAGGATCAAGGCCAGGTACACCGGCATGTAGCGAGAAGCCACCACGAAGGCGGTGACCAGCGAGGATGGCTCGTTGCCGACCCTGGTCGTGCTCACCTGACCGTCTCCAGAACGGGCAAATCGAGCCCCGCGCTGCGGGCGACGCTGTCACGGGCTTCATGGGCGAGCGCACCGACCCGTGCCATGTCGACACCCACCAGCTCGCCGTTCCGCTTCACGCCCCTGCCGGCGACGAAGACCGAGTCGACATTGGAGGTGTCCATGCCCCAGACCACGGCGCCGATGGGGTCGTTTATCGGGTAGATGTTGGGGCTGTCGGATCGAAGAACGATCACGTCGGCCTGTTTCCCTGGGGTGAGTGATCCGGTGACGCCGTCAAGCCCATTGGCCCGGGCGCCTTCGATGGTGGCGAACTCGAGTACTTGCCGGGTGGTGAGCAGATTGGGCACACCGCCCTTGCCGGCGAGACGTAGATCGAACAGGTTCGCGTGCTGCATGGAGATCACCGCCCGCATCTGAGTGAACATGTCGGTGGGGACATTGCTCTCGGCATCGACGCTCAGGCTCGGCTTGAGCTGTCGATCGAGCATCTGCTGGATTGGCGGACGGCCGGAGCCCGCCATCATCCCGGCGGCTGCGGTCAGCGAGAACGAGCCGCCGCTGTCGGCGATGAGGCCGATCTCCTCGTCACTCAAGGCGGCGCAGTTGACGTATGTGGTGTCGTCGGCGAGGAGGCCGGCGCGGGCCATCTCCTCCAGCTTGCCGTGAGGGCGATCCTCACCCACCCCGACATGCAGTGAGATCCGGGCGCCGAGTTCACGGGCCAGCCGCCAATGCTCCCTGGTCGATTCCATCGGGGCGAACTCCGGCCCGGGTGGGGCAAGGGCGAGTGTGAGCAGCTGGTCGGTGGTTGCGAAGTGAGTGCCGGCCAGACGGTGCAGCCAGTGTTCCTGGTGCGGGCCTGGCGCTGCCCACCATGGGGCGCCGTAGGCGAAGACAGCCCTGATACCCGCCTCGTGATGGGCGGCGATTGCGGACTCGGTGTGCTCGGGCGATATCTGGATGTGAGACCAGTCGAGGAGGGTTGTTATCCCGGCGCTGAGAGCCCCGAGCAGCCCGACCAGGTTCCCGGCGTAGACGTCCTGGGGTCGGTATGCCGGGCCGATCACCCGGGAGAGCGCGCCCGGGTCGTCGAGACGGGGCGGAGCATGGTCGCCCAGGTTGCGGAAGAGGCTCTCCCACACGTGACGATGGGTGTCCACGAAGCCGGGCATGACGATTGCCTCGGAGACATCGATCACTTGGGCGTTACCGGCTCGTAAGTCGGGCCCTACCGCGGCGATCCGGGACCCGTCGATGAGGACGTCGGCACGATGGAAGTTGCCGATCTTCCGGTCCAGGCTGAGCACGCAGCCGTCTTTGAGCAGGGTTCGACTCATCCCACCGCCACGGTTTTACGAGATCCACTGATCATGCGCAATGAACAGTGACACTACACACTACGGATCAGGGCTCCCTTCGGTTTCCTCATTTGTTCAGTGATGCTTAGTTATTGCCCCCGCGTTGCATAGCACGAGTTGACAGCGGCACTGTTTACGACGCTCAGTGAAGGGCCCCGACCCTACGCAGCAACCGCGAGCGCAGGAGCAGGGTGACCACCGCCCCGAACACGAACCCCCCGACATGTGCCTCCCAGGCGACACCTCCCTCGCCGACCGCGAATTGAGCGACGAACCAGATGACGAGGAACAGGATGGCCGGCACCGGCAGCAGGAACCAGCCGACGAACGAGAGCACCTTGTGACCGGGGAAGAGCACCGCATAGGAGCCCATGGCGACGGCGATCGCTCCCGAGGCTCCGACCAGGGGGACGGTGGACTCGGGATTCATCAGTATGAAGGCGGCGGTGGCGGCCAGCCCTCCGAGCAGATAGAGCAGCAGATAGCCGATGTGCCCGAATGCGTCCTCCACGTTGTTCCCGAAGATCCAGAGAAACCACATGTTGAACAAGACGTGAGCCGTCCCCCCGTGGAGGAACATCGAGGTGAGGAGGGCAACGAATACGTTCTTGTCGGGGAAGATCGGGGCTTGGGCACCGGGAAGACATCGGTCGGCGAGGATCTCGTCGACTCCGAGCGGGGCGCCGGTGGTGATCTCGCAGGCGATGGCCGCTCTCTCGTAGACGAATGCCTCCTGATCCTCGGTGGTCCCCCGGCCCTGGATCAGAAAGAAGACGAGGACGTTGGCCGCGATCAGGATGAGTGTGACCACCGGGGTGACCCGGGTCGGGTTCAGATCACGAATCGGGAGCACTGACAGATCCTATGCCTCCCACCGGCATTGGGGACGGTCAGGTATCACCTACCGATCACGGGGCCGGCGGATCCAGGTCGCTGCCGGAAGGGACCCGCTCGGTCGGCCGCGGGTCGCGGAGAAAGTAGACGAGCTCCTCGGCATTGCGGAAGCGGTTGCTGGCCCCGGAATCGGCCGATGGGGCATCGACCTTGAGAATTCCCAAATGGGCTCCCGCCATGTTCGGGCCAGATCTCGAACCATGAGAGAAATGGTCGGTCGAGGTTGACAACCGTGGCTGGGAGGCACATTCGATCGATCGGGGGCAGGGGGTTCGGGCGACGAGAGGGCGGGTCGGAGGCGGCCCGCCCTCCCTCACATCCCACGGCCTTCGGCCGGCCCGATCGCAGCCCACCGGGGTAGCTTGGGCACATATGGAAGCGGCCGGACTTCTCGCCGGAGCGGGTTGGGCATCGGGGATCAACCTCTATCTGGTGACTCTCATGCTTGGAGCGGCCGGGCGTCTCGGATGGGGAGACGTCCCCGATGTGCTAACCCGGCTCGACGTGATGATCGTCGCCGGTTTCCTCTTCGCCATCGAGTTCGTCGCCGACAAGATCCCATTCATCGACAGCATCTGGGATGCCATCCACACCGTGATCAGGCCCCTGGGGGCGGCCGCGCTCGGGGCTGTGGTGGCCGGTGAGTCGGCGAGCATCGGCACCGCGGTCGGGGCCATCGTGGCCGGTGGGCTTGCCCTCGACGCCCATGCCGCCAAGGCGTCGACCCGCGTCGTCGTCAACACCTCTCCCGAGCCGGTGAGCAACATCGGGCTGTCACTCGCCGAAGATGTCGGGGTGGCGGGTCTGATCACCCTGGCCGTCACCTATCCCGTGGTCACGATCATCGTGGTGGCCATCCTGGTGGTGGCGGCCACCGTGCTCACCATATGGATCTGGCGCCTGGCCCGCCGCTCGTGGAAGAAGGTCGGCGCCTGGTTCGAGGCCCGGACCGGCTCCGCCGAGTGGCGTTTTTGATCAACCACGACCACCGGGCACAGCTTCAAGCGCCTACTGGTAGGCAGCGGACGCCACGAGCAGGCCACGGAGCGGGATCTCGACCCAGTCGGGCCGATTGTTCAGCTCGTACTGCAGCTCGTAGGCCGCCTTGTCCAGCCACAGCGCGTCGAGAAGCCATCTCAGATGCCGTCTGTCGGCGGGCACCAGGCCGGCGGCCTCCACCGTGCCCAGATACCCGCGTAGAAATGCAGCCGACAGCCATCGGTTGATGGCATCGGCCCATTCGCCGAGGGCGGCGGCATGATCAGGCTCCTCGAACCCGCCCTCCATGGCGACCCGCAGCGCCATCAGTGTCGTGTACTGGTAGGACCTCAACATCCCGGCCACGTCACGGAGCGGGAGCCTCTTGATCCGCCGCTCGGACAACGGGCGCTGTGGCTCGCCCTCGAAGTCGATCACGACGAAGTCGTTGCCGGTGAACAGCACCTGGCCCAGGTGGTAGTCACCATGGATCCGTATCCGCTTCGCCTCGATCTTCTCGACGGTGATCGATCGCAGGTCGGCCAGCAGGTCGTGCTCCCGCCCCAGGACCAGGTCTGCCAGCTCGGCGTCGGCAGGCGACAGGCTCGAACGGCGTCGTCTCAGCAACCCGAAGCTGGTGCGAATCGAGGAGCGGGCCGACTGGTACAGCGAACGCTGATAGAGGGTCGAGAGCGGCACCGGGGCAAACACCGGGTCATCGGGGGCGGAGGCGAGGGCGAGATGCATCTCCCCCGTCCGCTGACCGAGCAGCGTTGTCTCGATCAGGGTGATGCCCATCAATTCGATCGCTTCGTCCAACTCGCGATCACTGACGTCGAGCGGATGCCCGGCGCCGGGTGGCGGGCCCAACTCCTCACGGCGCGCCACGACCTGCTCGAAGATCAGGCCGAGGGCACTGGACATGTGGGTCCAGGCATCGCCTTGATTCGGCACGTACTGCTGGACGAGGGCAAACGCCGCCTGTTCGCCGCCGATCTCGACGTTGAGTGCACCCCGAGGGCGCGGGGTGTGGGCATAGCCGGCGCGCTCGGTCAGGAACGACCCCATCTCCAGATCCGGGTTGTGACCCGGCTCGACCTTTCGGTAGAGCTTCAGGATCAGCTGCTCGCCGAAGATGAGGGAGGTGTTCGACTGCTCGACACCTCCGACTCTGACCGGCTCGCCCTCGATCTCGCGGGTCAGCGTCCTGCACCCTGCAATCCGACGCGCCCCGAGACGGAGACTCCGGCCCCTGAGCCGTCTCCGCCCGGCGGCGAGGGCGATCAGCGCCGACGGGAACGAAGGATCGAACGCCCCGTCGTAGAGAATGCCCATGTCCTCGCCCGACTGGACCTCGGCGATCACCGCTCCCGGCGAATCCTGGAGGATCCTCTCGGCGTCGAGTCCGATGGCGAGGGCGATCGGCACTGCGTACACCTCGGGATCTCTCTCCACATAGTCGATCTGGAGGAACACGACCATCGAATCGGTGCCGGGGACGTCCACCCTGTCGACCATCTGGCCACCTCGGACCTGATGGGCCTTGCTCCGGAACCAGCGTCTCGTTTGGATATCGCTCACCAACGCCCGTTCCAGCTGGGCCCTGGCCCGAAATACGCTGGTCAGCTCGCCGCGCACCGTGATCCGGGGCAGGCCGGAAGGCTCCTCGACGACCGCCTGTGACCTGTCGAGGCCGAACCAGTAGAAGTCGTGGGGCCCAATGGTCAACATGTAGGGGTTGGCGCCCACCGCAGGGAAACGGGTGCGGCCGAAGAGCTCGACCGGCTCGATCCCCTCGAAGCGGGAGAGATCGATCGCCACCGGCTGGCTGTGCCGGGACAGATTGG
>JBOGEU010000535.1:0-3375 GCA_050741995.1 Acidimicrobiia bacterium
TCGGCGCCACCGACATCGCGGTGTCCCGACTCGAGCAGATCGTCCCATGAGTCTCCCGATGAGCGATCCCACCGTCTACGTACCCCCGATGTTCGACCCCGCGGTGGACCTCGACCTGTCACGAAACGAGGGCCGGGCCCAGGCTGCCGAGCTGATCGCCCGGGTCGAGGATGCCAACCGGGCGGTCAGCCGCTATCCCGACACAACGGGTGTCCGTGCCCGGCTCGCCGCCATCCACGGGCTCGATCCGGACCGGATCCTGGTCACCGCCGGAGGCGACGATGCGCTCAACCGGTGCTTCCAGGCCCTGGTCGGTGACGGCCGGAACGCGGTGACCACCTACCCCACTTTCGAGATGATCCCCCGCTACGCGGAGCAGCAGCAGATCCCCCTGGTCGAGGTGCCATGGTGGACCGGCCCGTTCCCGATCGACGAGGTGATGGATGCCGTATCGGAGACCACCGATGCCGTCTTCCTGGTGTCGCCCAACAACCCGACCGGCGCCGCCATCACCGGGACCGATCTCGAGCGGCTCGCCGCCGCGGTCCCCCACCTTGTGCTCGATGCGGCCTACGTCGAATTCGGCGACGAGGACCTGACCCCGACCGCCCTCACCCTCGACAACGTGCTCATGGTCCGCACCCTGTCCAAGGCATACGGGCTGGCCGGGCTGCGGGTCGGTTATCTCCTCGGACCTCCGGCCCTGGTGCGACGGATTGCCGCCTTTGGCAGCCCGTACCCGGTGGCCGCCCTCTCCGCCTCGGTGGCCGAGGCCCGCCTCTCGCTGCCCCGGTCGGTTACGACAGCCTTCGTCGACAGCATTCGCTCGGAGCGGGAGCAGCTGACCGAGCACCTGAGAAGGCTCGGAGCCCGGCCGCTGCCATCGCAGGCCAACTTCGTCCTCACCGAATGCGACGACCCCGACTGGCTGATGACCGCGGCACGATCGATGGGCGTCGCCTTCCGCCGTTTCGCCGATCGGCCCGGGATGGAGAAGATGGTGCGGATCAGCCTTCCCGGCGACGCCGCCGACTTCCAAAGGCTGTTGGCCACCCTGGAGGCGATCCTGGCCCCGGAAGCCATCATCTTCGACCTCGACGGCGTGCTCGCCGACGTGAGCCGGTCCCAGATCGTGGCCATCGTCGAGACGGCGAGGGGCTTTGGGGTCGAGATCGGCGTCGCCGACATCGAGGAGGTCAAGGCGAACGGGAACAGCAACGACGACTGGGTGCTCACCCGGCTCCTCTGCGCCGAGCGGGGTGTGGACGTTCCGCTCGACGTCGTCACCGAGCGATTCGAGACCCTGTACCAGGGCGGGGACGAGGTCCCCGGCCTCAAGCTGGAAGAGCGGCCCCTGGTCGACCCGGAGACCTGGCGAACATGGGCCGATCGATGGCGGCTGGCAGTGGTCACCGGACGACCCCGGGCCGATGCCGAGGAGTTCCTCTCCCGCTTCGGGCTGGACGGGGCTATCTCGGCGCTGGTGGCCAGAGAGGACGCCCCGCTGAAGCCGAGCCCGGCGCCGATGAGACGTGCCATGGAGAGCCTGGCGGTGAGCCGGGCATGGATGCTGGGCGACACCCCGGATGACCTGGCCGCGGCACGGGCCGCCGGTGTGGTCCCGATCGGTGTGATCGCCCCCGGAGACGACCCGGAGCGGGCGCGTGAGCGTCTGCGTCACGCCGCCCTGGTTCTGGAGAAGACCACCGACCTGAAGGAGATGCTGTCATGAGCCGTAACGCCCAAATCAAGCGGGAGACCTCCGAGGTGACCATCACCGGTCGGCTGGATCTGGACGGGACGGGTGTCTCCGAGGTCAAGACCGGTCTCGGCTTCCTCGATCACATGATCTCGAGCCTGGCCCGGCACGGTGGCTTCGACCTCGAGCTGGTCGCCGTCGGTGACACGGGTGTCGACGATCACCACACGGTGGAGGACTGCGCCATCGTCCTCGGGCGCGCCTTCGACCAGGCCCTGGGTGACCGATCCGGGATCGCCAGGTTCGGGTACTCGTATGCCCCGCTCGACGAGTCGCTGGCCCGGGCCGTCGTCGACCTCTCGGGACGGCCGTGGCCCGAGATCTCGATCGACTTCACCCGTGACACGGTGGGCGAGGTGGCAACCGAGAACATCGTCCACTTCCTCAGGTCGTTGGCGATGGAGGGGCGAATGGCACTCCATGTGGACCTGATCCGGGGCGACAACGACCACCACAAGGCGGAGTCGGCGTTCAAGGCAATGGCCCTCGCGCTGCGCGCCGCGGTTGCCGTCTCGGGGGACGTCGTTCCCAGCACCAAGGGGACCCTGACATGAGCGGTGTGGTCGTGGTCCCCACCGGGACCGCCAACATCGCATCGGTGCGCGCCGCCTTCAACCGGCTCGGCGCCTCTTTGGCGAACGCCGTCGATCCGGAGATCGTGAGCCGGGCCGACGGAGTCGTCGTCCCCGGGGTCGGTGCCTTCGGCGCCGCCATGGCGCATCTGGACTCCCTTGGTCTGCGTCAGGCGCTCCGGGAGCGGATCGGCGACGGCCGACCCACACTCGCCGTCTGTGTCGGGATGCAGCTCCTCTGCCGGGACAGTGAGGAGAGTCCAGGCGTCGATGGCCTGCAAGTCATCGATCTCACGGTCACCCGCTTCGATGGGGAACAGAAAGTCCCCCAGCTGGGCTGGAATCAGGTCGAGCCGGCCCCCGGGTCGAGACTCGTCGGACCCGGTTGGGCCTACTTCGCCAACTCGTACCGTCTCGACCGGGTGCCGGAGGGCTGGGTCGGCTCCGAGACCGATTATGGGAGCAGATTCGTCTCCGCTCTGGAGCGGGGCGACGTCCTGGCCTGCCAGTTTCACCCCGAGCTGTCCGGGCCCTGGGGCGCCGGTCTCCTCGGACGCTGGCTGGAGACGGCGAAGGTGGCGCCATGACACTCGCCGCCAGGGTGATCCCCTGTCTCGACATCAAGGACGGTCGCGTGGTGAAGGGGATCCGCTTCCAGGATCTGCGTGACGCCGGTGACCCGGTGGAGAGTGCTGCGCTCTACGAGCAACAGGGAGCCGACGAGATCGTGCTTCTCGACGTGTCGGCCACCCCCGAGGGCCGGGGCCACGCCCTGGACACGGTTCGGGGTGTGCGATCCGTGCTCTCCATACCGCTCACGGTTGGGGGCGGGGTCCGAACGGCCGACGACGCCGGTCGCCTGCTCGAGGCCGGAGCGGACAAGGTCGGGGTCAACACCGCTGCGGTCAACAGACCTGCGCTGGTCGGTGAGATCGCCGAGCGCTTCGGCAACCAGTGCACGATCCTGGCGGTCGATGCCGCCGCCAACGGCCCGGGGTGGGAGGTGGTCATCGAGAGCGGCCGCAACCGCACCGGGATCGACGT
>JBOGEU010000536.1:0-1109 GCA_050741995.1 Acidimicrobiia bacterium
GATTGTGGGAAGAGGGTCTCTGTGACGGCTGGGATCCGGCTGGTTGTGATCGACGACTACGAGTTGGTGGTGGCTGGGGTGGCGGCCATGCTCAATCACCTCCCCTCCGGTTGCCGGGCAGCTCTGAGAAAGCGCCTTCCCACCCAGACCAGGACCACCGCCACGACCAACCCCGCGACGGCGAATGGCAAGCTTTGACCGGCCACGTCGGTGAAGCCCTCGCCGGGCCCGTACTCCCGCATGGTGACGATCACGAAGAGGACGGAAGCAACGGCGAGAGCCGCCGACAATGTGAAGCATGCGATGGCGGCTATCAGGTTGGGTCCGTGAGGTCTGGCTTCCATGTCACCTCCTCACCGCAGCGGATTCTTTGCGCCGTCAACGCAGGGCGTCACTGTCGGTCCTGCCCCATTCCGGCCTCTTGTGCTCGGATGATCGCCTGGGCTCGGTCGCTCACCTGCAGCTTGGTGAAGATGTTGGAGACGTGGTTGCGGACGGTCTTGGGGCGGAGCTGGAGGCGCCTCGCGATCTCCGGGTTGGTGTGATGGTCGGCGACGAGGGTAAGGATCTGTCGTTCCCGCTCGGTGAGCTCGGGGGAACATGTCGGACGCCGTCTCGGCGCGGGGTGAGGTGGGCCGGCGCCGTCCCGTCGTCATAGTCAGCGTCCCTTATCAATCCGGGAGATATGTCCCGGTCGCCCGGGACAGGCCGGGACCAGCGGGAGATTCTGCTCCCCAATGAGTATCGACCCTCGCCTTCCACGGTCACTGAGCAGGGACGCGAGACGCTCACGGTCACCCATAGTCCACAGTCTTCGAGTAGCGGTTTCGGCAGGTCCACCTCACTCGCCAACCGATCGCAAACCTCATCCCGAGTGCGAGCTGGGTTCTCCGCATCACGCCATTCGGAAGGGTGCATGAGACTGGCGACGATCCACGCCCAGGCCTTCCGCCAAGCGGCGATGTACATCTGGCCTTCCACCAACGACGACACGCGTGATGTCCCCGTCTTGGGGTGTGTCGTCGAACGTGAGTTCGTGGTCGCCGACACCTTCGGGTCGTGACGACAAGTAGTCATTTCGCGCACCGAGAATTCGATCGGCGGGCACC
>JBOGEU010000537.1:0-3850 GCA_050741995.1 Acidimicrobiia bacterium
ATCTCGGTCCGAGCGGCGGACGCCGACCGGTTTGCGTCCTCACCCGCGACGCCGTGATCCCGGTGCTCGACAGGGTCACCTGCGCCCCAATAACTCGAACCACAAGGGGAATACCCTCCGAGGTGGCCGTCGGGCCCGAGCATGGGCTGCCCGAGGACGCCGTCATCAACTGCGACAACATCGTCACCATCGGCAAGACCCGACTCGATCCACGTCCCATCGGGAGGCTGGACGCCGTCACCCGGGCAAGACTCGACCAGACTCTCCGCTACTCCCTCGACATCATCTACTGAGCTGGTTTGACGCGGGTTCGACCCGATCCGTTCTGCGTTCGAGAACCGCCAACGACCACGGCCCTCTCCCCCACCACACGTCCCGGTTCCAGCTCACGCGGATTGAGTGGAGGTGCGAACGCCATGGTGCGCGCGTTGTCCCTTCTAAGGAATGGAACGCACCGGATGCGCCGCTCGAAGTCGCCATGCAGGACATCCGGGTCCAGATCGGCGCCGTTTGGCCAGGTGATGGTGCCGGTCTGAGGATCCACTTCGACCTTCGCGAACAGGTCGTCGTCTCGAGCAATCTCCTGGAAGACCTGCCCCCAAAGCAATGGGGTCATCGACCACGCGTTCGGATCCGTCCATGAACGTGAGGCGGACCGTGCGCCCTTCAACAACTTCGACCTTCGTGACATCGATCACAGCCGACTCCTATGGGAGTGGATCAATGGTACCGGGCGGCTCGTGATTGATAGCTCGTTCCCAACAGTCTTCGAGCTCGGCCGTGTGGACAGACCCGGGCGAGGGCCCGGGTCTGCGCTTCGTCTCTGGCCTGGATGTCTCTAGCCCAGCTCGTCGAACATCGGCTGGTAGCGGGCGGCCACGTCCTCGGGTGAATCCTCGGTCCCGGTGACAGTCAGCTCCTCGACCATGTTCACCAGCACCTCACCGACCGCGTTGGTGTTGGTGCCGGGCGGGATCTGAGCCTCGAGGCCGCGGAAGATCTCGAGCAGCTCCTCGGTGAAGAAGGGCTGTGCCTCCGCCATCTGATCACCTTCGAGCACCGGGATCGACTGAACGACACCCGACTCCAGCTCGAAGTAGCGCTCGGCTGCGATCTCGGGATCCGACAGGTAGCGGAGCACCAGGCTGGCCTCATAAGGGTTCTCGGTGTCGGCAGCCATCGACCAGCCGCGGGGCACACCCATCGGGACGCCACCGCTCTCCTCATGGACCGGGTGCGGGGCGGTCAGCCAGTCCTCGCCGTAGGCGAAGTCGTCGAGCATGAACCCGCCGCCGCCGTTGAGACCCTCCTCGATGAAGGGAAGCTCACCGGCCACGAAGGCGCCTTTGCCCTCGTCCTGCTGGTTGATCATGAACTCGGGATCAGTGATCCCTTCCTCGTGCATGGTCTGCAGCCAATCGATCATCTCGATCCCCTGCTCCGTGTTCACGTTCGGGACGTTGCCCTCGAAGGGCACCCCGAAGGAGTACAGCCATCGGAACATGCGGTCGTGGCTGGCACCCCCGGTGGCGAAGTAGGTGGCCAGATCGGGGTTGGCGGCTTGGACGGCTCGCGCCGCATCCACCATCTCCCAGTAGGTGTCGTAGGGGGGCGGTTGGGCTCCGGCTTCCTCGAGCATCGTCACGTTGTAGAAGAGGGCGTCGACCAGGCTCTTGTTCGGGAAGTGATAGATCTCTCCCTCGTAGGTCCCGTCCGTGATGACCGACTCCGGGATCGTCGCATAGAGGTCTGGATCCTCTTCCTCCCAGGTGGCGAACTGCTCGGTCATCGGCGCCAGGAGACCGGCCTCCATGAATGCCGGCGTCAGGTGGGAGTCGATCTCCACCAGGTCGGGCAACGGCTCGCCCGCGTCCCGCATCCGCAGCATGTCGGTGAGAATGGCGTCGCCTCGTATGTCGAATGACACGGTCACGCCTTCTGCCTCGAGGGCACCGAACTCATCGGCCGGAACGGTCTCGCCGTTGAACCAGGCCACCACCTGGCCATCGCCTTCCCCGGTGGCTCCCGAGGTCGTGGTGGTTTCGGCGCCTCCATCGCAGGCGGCCAGGACCAACATCACGACCACCGCGATTGCGATCAGGCGCATCCCTCGGTCAGCGCCTCGGTGTTTCATTTTCTGTCTTCTCGACACCATGTCTCCTTCTCCTTCATGTCGGCTTGTGTCTGTCCTCCGTTTTGGGCATCGCCTGGGCCGGTTGCGCTAGATGATCATTTGAGGGCTCCGCTGGTGAGGCCGCTCACCACATACCTCTCGAGACGCAGGTACAAGAAGATGAACGGGATGATGGTCATGATGGCGAAGGCCGCCTGACCGGGGTTGTCCTGAAAACCGGTGGTCTGGGTCATCAGGAAGAGCTCATAGGGCAGGGTTCTGCTTCCAGGGGACGAGGTGAGCCCGAGCACGAGGTTGAACTCGTTCCAGGCCTCGCGGAAGGCGAGTACGCCAACGGTGATGATGGCGGGGAAGGCCAAGGGGAGGACGATGTAGCGGATCCGGCTCCACAGCGTCGCCCCATCCACGTTGGCCGCCTCCTCGAGCTCACGGGGCACCTGCTGGAAGAACCCGACGAAGAGCCAAACCGCCAGCGGCAGCACGGTGGCGGTGAAGGCGACGATCAGAGTGAGCAGCTGATCGATGGCGCCGAGGGCGACGGCGATGCGATAGAGAGGGACCATCAGCCCGAGACCCGGAATGAGCCGAGGCAGCAGGGTGAAGAGGAGCAGGAGATGCCGGCCCCGGAAGCGGAACCGGGCAAAGGCGTAGGCGGCGGGAACGGCGAGGGCCAATGTGAGCAATGCGGTCCCCAAACCGACCACCATGCTGTTGACGAACGCGTCCTGAAAGCCCTGTCGCTCCAAGACCGAGCGGTAGCCGTCGAGCGTCGGGCTCGACGGGATGAGGCCGGGATCGGCCGAGACGTCGGCTTTTGTCTTGAACGAGATCGAGAGCGTCATCAACAGGGGGTAGATCGTCCAGACCGCAAGGGCGAGGAGCGGGAGCCATATTGCGATCCGACGCAGCCATCGCCCCACCCGGGCGCCGGGTGGCGAGACCGGCCTCCGCTCGGGCACGACCACCGGTGGCGCCGTGGTGCTCACGCCGCCTCCAGGTCATAACGTCTCGACAGACTCCAGTAGCCGAGTGTCAGCAGAGAGTTGAAGACGAGGATGACGATCACGATGGCCAGTGCCTTGTTGGTCTCCAGGTCGATGAAGGCCGCCTCGTAGAGGGCGATGGGCAGGGTCCTCGTGGCGTCGACCGGCCCACCACCGGTGAGGGCGATGATCACGCCGAGAGAGGTGAGGGCCTGGTAGCTGAGGAGGATGGTGGCCAGGGCCAGCTGGGGGGTGATCAGTGGGATCGAGATCTTCCATGCCCGTTTCCAACCGGTGGCGCCGTCGACGTCGGCGGCGTCGAGAAGCTCGGCGTCCACGGTCATCAACCCACCGAGGAGCAGCAGGATGACCAATGGCAGGTCGGACCACACCTGGGCCAGCATCGTGGCCAACATGGCCAGGGTCGGGTCGGAGAACCAGCCGAGATCCTCAATGCCGAAGAACCCGAGCACCCGGTTCACCTCGCCGAAGTCCCGGTTGAGGATAAGGCGGAAGATGACCGCGGTGGCGATCCCCGAGATGAGATAAGGGACGATGGTGATGCCCCTCATGAAGCGCAGCTTCCCGGTCGCCCGGGCCAGAGAAAAGGCGAAGACGAGACCCACCGGTATGCCGATGATGAGGACTCCGGCGACGAATATCAGCGTCCGGCTCAGCGACCAGAGGAAGTCGGGTTCCGAGAAGAGCTCGACGTACTGGTCGAGCCCGACGA
>JBOGEU010000538.1:0-8739 GCA_050741995.1 Acidimicrobiia bacterium
ATCGACGCGAGACGGATCTTGACGACAACCGGAGGGACCGCCGAGAGCACGGCGGCCGGAGCGAAGAAGCCGACTGCGGTGAGCATCACTATCGAGACCGGCCCGGTCGCGGCGGCGGGGCCGACCAGATCGACGATCAGGGGCGATGCGATGGCGGTCAAGCCACCGGCGATCAGGAGTGGGCCGATCAGGCGCCGGGGGTCGCCGCGATCTGCGGCGCGGCCGCCCGACCACGCCCCCACCGAGATCCCGGCGAGGATCACCCCGATGATCCCGGTGAACACCTGGAGGCTCACCCCCAGATACGGCGCCAGGAGCCTGCCGGCCAGGATCTCCAATATGAGCACTGCGGCAGATGTGAGGAAGACGAGAGAACGGGCGAGAGACTTCGACAACGGCCGGAGTATGACCAACCCGGTCCGAGAGCGAAAGCTCCCGGCTTCGACTTCGACGTCAGCCGTCGGTTGCGCCCCTCTACGATCCCGCGGTGAAGCGACGCACGTGGCCTGCAGTCTCATTGCTGACCGCCGTCGCCTGCACCGCGTCGACCGTGGTCGGCACCACCGGGTCGTCCGGCACCGTCCCCGCTCCCACGTCGACGTCTGCATCGATCACCACCACCACCGGCGGCAAATCGACCGCTCAGATCCTGGCAGACCTGGGTGGTGGGCTCTGCCCCGAGTCCGACTTCACGTGTGTGACAGTCGAAATGCCACTCGATCATTTCGACCCGGCGAACCCGGAGACGATCCCGGTCACGTTCGCCGTGCTCCCCGCCCCGGGTGACCCCCTGGGCGCTGTAGTCACCGCGACCGGTGGACCGGGTAGCTCGGGGATCGCGGTCGCCGATTCCTATACGTCCGTCCTGGACCCGGCGATCCCGGGGTCATACGACATCGTGTTCTTCGACCAGAGGGGGGTGGCGAGCTCGGGTGGGCTGACCTGCCCAATGGCCGCCGCCACCTACTACCGGGTCGACCTGCTGACCGGGCTCGGTCTCGACGAGGAGGCGCTACTCACCAGCACGTCGGCCTTTGTCGAGGACTGCATCGAGGAAATGGGAGATCCGGACGTGCTCCCCTATCTCGGGACCGACCAGGTGGCCGCCGACCTGGCGACGTTCCTGGAGATCCTGGGCTTCGAGGAGGTGGTGCTCTACGGGGAGAGCTATGGGACACAGGTCGCCCAGACCTTCGCCGCCGATCATCCCCAGCACCTGACCAGGATGATCCTCGACGGGACGGTGGACCTCACCCTCGACGGCTTCACGTTCTTCGAGCAACAGGCTGCCGCCTTCGAGGCCACGCTCCAGTCCACTCTCGCCTACTGCAACGAGGACCTGGCCTGCGCCCAAGACATCGGGATCGACGCCGGGGTGGCCTACGACCGGATGGCGGCGCTGCTGGTCGAAGGGCCGCTCTTCGAGGAGTTCCCTCTGCCCGGTGGGGGCTTCGCGGAGAGAACGTTCGGCCTCGGTGACCTCCAATTCGTGGCCAGCGCCCAGATGTACGGAGAGGACGACCGAATGATGTTTCTCCGGGCCCTGGCGGCCTACACCGACCGTGACGATCTCGTCCCGATGCTGCGCCTGCTCTATCTCGACCTGGCTCTCGACCCACAAGACGAGACGAGCTTCGAGGATCCCACCTACTCGGACGGCGTCTACTACGCGGTGGAATGTCTCGACTATTGGTATCCGGGCACCACCCCCGAGGAGCGGGCCGCCGCCTTCCTCGAGGCGGGGGAGGCGGCCGAGGCGAGCCGGATGGGGTCACTCTTCTACGGTGATTTTCCGTGCGTCTTCTGGCCGGTCGCCAACCAGGATTCCACCCGTCCCCCACCCCTGGCCGCCAATGGGATACCGACCGTGGTGCTGGGGGCAACCGCGGACCCGGCCACGCCCTACCAGCAAGGCGTGTCGGTGGCCGATCGGCTCTCCGAGAGCTACCTGATCGTCCAGGAAGGCGGGCCCCACGTCATCTTCGGCAGGGGCCAACCCTGTCCGGACGAGTCGGTCACTGCGTTCATCCTCGAAGGAACCCCGCCCGAGGAGACCGAGTGTGCGGGAGATGTGGTCGGCTACTACATACCCCTGCTCCCGCCCACGATGGAGACCTTCGTCAGCGCCGAGGCGATGCTCGACGCCGTCGACTACGAGATCTCGTACCTACCCGAGTACTACTGGTGGGACACCGTGACCGAAACCCCGGTCGGCTGCAACCAGGGTGGCATCATCATCTTCAGCGCAACCGACGACGGTGATCGGTATCTGCTGGAGAACTGCGCATTCATGGAAGGCCTGGTTCTGAGCGGAGAGGGGACCTACGACTACGACGCGGACATCCTCACCCTCGACGTGTACAACGGGACGCCCGAGTGCGCCTACCGGTACCACCGCGTCGGGTTCGATATCACCGTGGAGGACGATTGCGACGGGGACCGGTTCGACGGCTGAGCCGATGCAGCGTCACTCCTCGCGCTCGAGCCCCAGCTCGACGAATATGCGATGGCGCTCCGTGTTGTAATCGCTCTCGCTGATCTTGTCGGATGAGTACTGCTCGCTGAGACGGGCGAACTCCTCCATCAGCGCCCCCTCGTCCACGGCCGGTATCGAAGCCGCCTCCTCCGACCGGGCATCGCGCTTTTCTTGCTTGGAAACCTGCTTTTCCTGGCGTGCCCGTTCCCGTGCGCGCTTGGTCATGGCCTCCCGGCCTCGCTTCGCCACTTCAGGCTGAGCCCGGCTCGAGGACGTGCTGTGGTCCCACTTGGGGACGGAATGATGAGGGCATTGCGCTCCTTTTGGCTGGGGATTCGTCCTGGAACGGCAGAACCGTTCTCCCATGACCCTAAACGGCTTGCGATTACTAGCCAGGTCTCACGATGGTCAGCCGCTGGTCACCACACGCCACATGGCGATGAAATGGATGACGCTGGCGATGATCACCATCACGTGAAAGAGCTCGTGATGGGAGAAGATCCCGGGCACCAACCGCGGCCAGTCGTGCACGAACATCCACACCCCGAGCAGGTAGACGATCCCACCGGCAAGGACCAGAAACGCGGTCGACCCACCCATTGCGTGGAGTGTGAGCCACAGTGGCACGAGGCACATGGAGCCGACGAGGATCTGAGCCGTCAGCACCCGCCGGCCCCCGTCCCGCAACCAGAGCTCCCGCGCCAGCCCAAAGGCCGCCAGACCCCAGACCCCGAGAAGACCTACCGCCACCCATGGCCCGTCCACGGTGGCCACCAGCAGCGGGCTGAACGTGGCCGCCACCAAGACGTAGATCATGACGTGATCCAGCCGTTGCAGCCTTCCCTTCCATGCCTCCCGCCACGGGAACGAGTGATACAACGAACTGGTGGCGTAGAGGGCGACCAGGGCGAGGCCGTACAAGGTGGTTGCCGCAAGCAGGCCGTCTCTGGGACCGGCCCCGATGAGGGCAACCAGCCCCAATACGGAAACCAGGGCCGCAGTTCCATGGAGCAGCCCGCGCACCGGGTTGTCCATGGCGCCGATCGTCAGGCCAGCCATGTGTTTCTCGATCCTACGGATTTGGGCCCCGTAGTGAGCCTATTCGGCTAACGTCATGTGCACAGCGCACGCCTGATGCGTGCTGCGCCATTCTTCGCTTCTTCAGTTCCGTCGGGTGAAGTCGCCGCAGGGCAAGCCGGGTCATCCGAATCCTTCGGAAACCGACCTCGATTGCTCGGCCTGCGGGGCGTCAAGCAGTTAGACGGTTCAGCTCAAAGGAGCATGCAATGTCCACCAACCTCTACGTGGGAAACCTCACGTTCAACACCAGCTCGGCCGAGTTGGAGGCGCTTTTCGCCCAGCACGGCCCTGTGACCAAGGCACAGGTGATCACCGACCGGGACACCGGACGGTCGCGTGGGTTCGGGTTCGTCGAGATGGGTACGGCCGAGGCCGCTCAGAAGGCGATCTCGTCACTCGACGGCAAGGACCTCGACGGGCGTCAGCTCACGGTCAACCTGGCCAAAGAGCGTTCCCGCTGATCTCAGCCCAAGACGCGTAGGCGCTTCGGCGCCGAGAGAAGACCCCCCGCTCCGGCGGGGGTCTTCTTTTCTCCGTGCTCCTGAGGGCTTCGGTCCCGTGGGGAGATCTGCGAAGCCGGGTATCGTCGGCACCGATGCCACCGGTCCCAGCGGGCGAGAACCTCCGGGTTGCGGTGCTCGCCCCCATCGCCTGGCGGACACCACCGCGCCACTATGGCCCGTGGGAGCAGTTTGCCTCCCTGCTGACCGAAGGCCTCGTGGCCCGACATGTCGACGTGACCCTGTTCGCCACGGCCGATTCGCTGACCAATGCCCGTCTCTTCGGGACTGCGCCCACCGGATACTCCGAGGATCTCGGGCTGGATCCCAAGGTGTGGGGGAGCCTCCACATCTCGGCCGTCTTCGAGCGTGCTGGCGACTTCGACCTGATACACAACAGCTTCGACTTTCTCCCGCTCACCTACAGCAAGCTCGTGGAGACCCCGATGCTGACCACGATCCACGGCTTCTCGTCGGAGGCGATACTCCCCGTCTACCGGAAGTACAACGGCCGGTCGCACTATGTGGCGATCAGTGATGCCAACCGACATCCGAACCTCGACTACATAGCCACCATCCACCACGGGATCGACATGGGGCGGTTCGAGCCTCATCCGGGCCCGGGCGATTATCTCCTCTTCTTCGGTCGGATCCACCCGGACAAGGGAACGGCCGAGGCCATCGCGGTTGCCCGGGCCGCCGGGCTTCCCCTGGTGATCGCCGGCATCGTCCAGGACGCGGGCTACTTCGAGCGAATGGTGAAGCCTCATCTGGACGGGAACCGGGTCAAGTTCATCGGAGCGGTGGGCCCCGAGGCGCGGCCCGACTTGCTGGGTGGGGCCAGGGCCCTGTTACACCTCATCGACTTCGAGGAGCCTTTCGGGTTCAGCGTCGTCGAGTCGATGGCCTGTGGGACCCCGGTGATCACCCACCGACGTGGATCGATGCCCGAGATCGTAAGGGACGGGGTTAACGGCTTCGTCGTGGACTCGACCGAGGCCGCGGTGGAGGCAGCCGCGCTCGCAAGCTCCCTGGACCGGACCCTGGTCCGGGAGAGCGTCGAGGATCGCTTCGATGCGGCCAGGATGGTCGACGAGTATCTCGCCCTGTACCGGCGAATCGTCGCCGCTACCCGGTCAGGCGATTGAGAAGGTCTGCCACGGGAATGACCGCAACCCCTGTCGCTTCGTCGGCATACCCGTAGGGCAAAACCAGCCAGTCGCCGTGGATCAGGCTCCCACACGAGTAGACCACATTGGGGACGTAGCCGTCCCGCTCCTCCTCGTCGGGCACCAGCAGCGGCTGGTCGAGATGGCCGACGACCCGCTGCGGATCATCCCTGTCGAGGAGGATCGCCCCCAACGAGTACTGCCGCATCGGGCCCACGCCGTGAGTGATCACGAGCCACCCGGCCTCAGTCTCCATCGGTGAACCGCAGTTGCCGATCTGAACCAGCTCCCAGGTCTGTTTCGGGACCTGCAGCTTCTCGGCCTCATCCCAGAAGCGGACGCGGTCGGAGAACATGAGATAGGTGTTCTGGTTGTCGTATCGGGAGAGGGCCGCGTATCGACCATCGACCATCCGCGGGAACAGGGCGATCCCCTTGTTGGTGGCCCGTATCCCGCCCAGGGTGGCGATGCGGAACGCGGTGAAGTCCGAGGTCTCGATGAGCTGGGGAAGGATCTGATGGCCATCGAATGCGGTGTAGGTGGCGTAGTACAGCACCGACCCGTCGTCACCATTGAACCTGACGAATCGAGCATCCTCCATCCCCCGGCTCTCGGTTGGGCCGGCGGGAAAGATCACACGCTCCGAGAGGTCTGCGTCCGCTGCAAACGTCACCGTGTAATTCGATGAGGCGAGCCAGTGCATGATCCGGGTGGTCTCGAAGGCAATCGAGCGATCGAGGCCGTGACGGTCGAGGTCGAGGACGGCGGCTTCGATCTGCTGGATCGTGAACCGGTCCGACAACGAGTCGAGGACACGGTTGGCGATCTCGTTCAGGGCACCGAGCTCGGCGAGCCTGGTGGAGAAGAACGCCTTGTCGTATGTGTGTGGTGCTCGGGCACCCGTCCTCGGGAACGAGCGGGGCTCGTCGACGCGAATCTTCCCGTCCCCGGCGATGACGCCGGTGCGGAACTCGATCGAAGACATGTGGCCCTCGCCGATGGCACGCAGGCTCATGATGAATGCCAGTTCCCCTTCGGCGAGGCCTGACTGGTCCGGAGCCGGGACGATCGACGGGTTGTTGATCGCGGTTGCCTCTATCGAGAACTCGTGGGTGAAGTAGGCCCCTATCAGCAGCCGGCGGGCAGTCGACAGGTCATCGGGGCGGTCGATGTGCCCGGCCACCATCTCGAAATGCTTGTCGAAGACATCGCGCACGCTCCCATGACGCTCGACGAATGTCTTTTCAGTCGCGGACAGAGTCGCGGTGACCACGGCTTCCGACAGGCCAAGGATCCGTTCCAGGATCATCTCGACCCGCGATTGGCCGTTGGGAAACACACCCTCACCAGGGAAGAAGGGTTTGGTGATGACCCGTTTCGGGTCGGGAAGAAGACGTGTGCTCGTCCGGGTGACGACGAGGGGGCTCAGTTGGCGGATTTGATCGACCTCATTGCTGGACGGAGGACTGCCGATTTCCGGAACACACCTGCAGAGGTTAAGTCTCCCGTCCGCCGGGCCCGGGGATCTTCGCCACGACGTCCGTTGTCCGACTTCATTCCCCGGTGAGACGCTCAGGAGGGCTTGGCGCCAACCACGAGCGCGGCTTGTTGCAGGGTGGTGAGGGCGGCCAAGGTCGACTCCGCCCCCTGGTTCAGGTTGGCTCCCGAAGGGGTGAGGCCATCACAGCACCCGCCGGTGTCGACGTCGTAGAGGACGATGCCCGTGTCGTTGTCGCCAACGAGCCAGCGCGCGGCCGACAGCATCCGATCCCGCCATCGATCGTCGCCCGTTCCCCACCATGCCCGGGCGCAGGCGTCGGCCATGGCAGCCGTCTCCACCGGCTGTTGGTCGAAGCCAGGTCTCGGCTCACCCAATGCCCAACCCCCAGTGGGCACATAGCTGAAGTGCCCACCATTGGTCTCCACGCCGACCAGCCAGTCGAGAAGTCGCAGGCCCTTCTCCAGCATCTGACCTTCATCCAGCAAGCCGCCGGCGGCGATGAGCGCCTCCGGGATCCGGGCGTTGTCATAGGCAAGTCTGGCCTCGGGCCATGGCCAGACCGGGTCGCCTCCTGTTTCGAGCCGGCCCACCCAGCGTGTCATCGCATCGCGGATGGAATCGTGTCCCGGGGCCACCGCAAGGGCCTCCGAAGCACCCAACACGGCGAATGCGTTTGCTCGTGGTGATGCGGATTCGAATCCCATCTGTCCCTCGAGCATCGTCAGGGCCGCCCGCCGCATCCATGCCTCCGGCCCCCGCCGGACAGCCGTGCCCAGCCCCCATATGGCGCGACCCTGAGAGTCGTCGGACCCGATCGCATCGGCCCACGACTCATCCGCTGCCCGTCGGTTGTGAAACCCGCCCCCCGGCAACGCCGCATCACGGACGAAGGCGAAATAGATGCGGGCCAGGTCGACCAGATCCGAGGTCGGATCGGGCTGGCGGCTGATCACGATCAACGCCCTGGCGTTGTCATCCGTGCAGTAGCCGTGCTCGGCGCGGGGCGTGGTGTAGCGGGCATGCTCCCATACACCGACGAGATCGGTCATTCGCAGCAGGTGACCGTAGCGAGGCGGGGGCAGTAGCTCCATGAGGCCCAAGCCGCGCCACTGACCTCTATCGGGCGATTTGGTCGAGGTCGACACTCGAGACGGTGTCAGCCAACCTTGGCCAAGTCGTCGAGGGACGTCGGATCGTTGCGAGAAGTGGTCAGGGCGCCGACACGGCGATCCCGAGTCACCAGTCCGTCGATGACCCTTTCATATTCCGTGGCCACGACGGGCCATTGCAACGTCTCTCCGATGGCGGCGGCGACGGTTGCCATCCGCCGGGCGAGGGCCGGGTCCGTCAGCAAGCGGCGCAATCCCCTTCCAATGGCATTGGCATCCGAGTGCGGGACGACCACACCGGCACCCGCCCCGAGCATCTCGACGGCGTGAGGGAAAGCGGTTGCGACGACCGGCTTGCCGGCAGCTATCGCCTCAACCAGGACCCCCGATGTGACTTGCTCTGTCGACTCGTACGGAAGCAGCACTATGTCGGCCTCCTGGATCGCCGCGGCGAGAGCGTCGACGTCGAGGTAACGGCTGTCGAACTCGACGACATCCTCCAGGCCGAGAGCGCGCACACGGGCGCGCAAGCCGTTCAGGTAAGCGTCGCCATGAGCGGCTTGGACCTTGGGGTGAGTCTTGCCCAGGATGACGTATTCGGGCTGGGGGCGAAGATCCTTGAGACCGGCGAAAGCCTCGATCGCGGTCTCCAGGCCCTTGCCGGGCCCGATCAATCCCCAGGTCAGGACGACGGGTCTGGCCCCCGACACGGCACGGGGAGCGGAGAGGCCGGCCCTCGCCCCGTGTGGGATCATCCGCAGCTTCTGAGGATCGACGCCATACCTGCCCACCAGCCGCCGAAGGGCAGTGTCGCTCATCACCACCGCTTGATCCGTGTGGGCGATGATCTGCTCCAGGATCTTCTGCTGCCTCGACGTCGGGTTGCCGAGAACCGTGTGCAGTG
>JBOGEU010000539.1:0-3656 GCA_050741995.1 Acidimicrobiia bacterium
TATGTGACCTCCTCCAACTCATAGTCGCCATTGGTCAGCGCGATCGGTTCGGGATCGATGATGAATCCGTCCTCGATGAGCTCACCGGAGAAGTACCAGCCACCGACGGCGTGGAAGACGAGGGCAAGGGCGACGAGGGTCCAAAAGACGCCCCAGAGGAAGGTTCTCATTCTCACGGGTGTTGATTCTGCCCGAATTCAGACGACAGGCAGCGACAAACCGCCGACGAGGTGCTCCTCGTGGTCGGTGACCGGAATCGGGTCGCGGCCGAAAGTCGGCTCGAGCTGCATGGCCTCGGCGATCGTCTCGTCGACCTTGGCAGACATTGCCTCCTCCATGACGGAGGCCACCGCCGAGGTGCCCGCGGTCACCAGGCTCTCACGCCGGACGAGCCCGATCAGCATCCCCTGATCGGCCACGGCAAGCACATTCTGCGGATGAAGCAGAAGGGTGTCGTTGGCGAGACGCAACGGGCTGACGAAAACCGGGTCACCCATCCAGCGGAAAACACGATCCGGGGCACTGCGAACCATGATCGCCCCGGCCGGGGCCTTGCTCCGCAGACGGGCACCGGGGCCGAACCTCGAACGCTGCAACCAGGAGCCACCCGGCGCACCCATCACCAACAGCGTCCCTTCGTCGAGCTGTTCGACCAACTCGGAGATTCCCTCGACCGCCACAACCCGGCCCCCCATCTCTGGAAGGGAGAGGCCGATATGGACCAGGAGCTCCTCGGCCTCGGCCGAGTCGTCCCCGGGTCTCACCGCAGACATCATCTCCGCCTCGACCCCGAGTCGACGGCCGATCCGGGCGGCCGTCTCCGCAGCCAGCAACGAATGGGGGCCACCGGCCACGGCGGATACCACCCGGGTCACATTCGCCGGCTCGAAGTCGAGTGGTACGGCCACATTCACCAGGTCGAAGGAGCCCGGGAGGCGGCGGGAGACGAGGAGATCGGCACGTTGCCCGATGCACCCCTCGGCCAGGTCACCCGAGATTCGGTCGGGAGCCACGTCGGAGAGGAGCTCGGCCAGCTCGGAGCAACCGTTGCCTCGGGTCCAAACCACCCTCATCTCAATCCCCGCCGTTGGGGTCACCTCGGTCACTCCCTCCGTGTTCGGCAGCTCGCCTTGGAGCTGGTGGCCGACACCCTAAGCCATTCAACGATCCTTGTCATCGATCGGTTTCCCATCGTGTCATCGATCGGTGACAAGATTGGGGGATGGAATTCGACGAGGTCATCCGCAAGCGGAGGATGGTCCGCAACTATGCCCCCGACCCGGTGCCTCCCGAGGCCCTGGACCGGATCGTGGACTCCGGTCTGCGCGCCCCATCGGCGGGGAACAGCCAGGGCCTCGGTTTCGTCGTGGTGACCGATGCCGCCACCCGGCAGGCGATCGCCGGGCTCGCAGATGAGGAGGAGTACGTGTCGATGGGATTCGACCCGTGGATCTCGAAGGCCCCGGCCCATATCGTCATCACGGTGAGCGAGCAGGTCTACCGGGACCGTTACCGGGAGCCCGACAAGCTGGGGCCCGATGGCGTGGAGATCGACTGGCCGGTCCCCTACTGGTGGGTCGACGCCGGGGCGGCGTTGATGGCGGTGCTCCTCGCCGCCGTCAACGAGGGCCTGGTCGCCGGGTTCCTGGGTGTCCATTCCGTCCCCGACCTCGCCCGGCTCCTCGACATCCCCCGGCATTACACCCCGATCGGCCTGGTCACCGTGGGCCACCCACTCGAGGACCGTCGATCGGCCAGCCTCGACCGGGGCAAGCCCCCTCGTGACACCGTGGTCCATCGAGAGCGCTGGCGAACCTGATCAGCCCGGGGCCGGAAGCATCCGCTCCAACGTCTCGAGCGCGGCGGCCAGGTCATCGGGGCGGACGAAGACCCTGACCCCTTCGGTCACCTCCAGGAACGGGACCGCCCCCGATGCGGTGTCCGCCTGGACCAAGGCTTCGATCCCGCTCGCTTCGAGACGGGCTTTGACCAATTGAGCTTCGGTCATCGAGCGGTAGGTGCCGACTTTGGCCAGGTCCATGCTCGAAGCCTAAGGAGTCGAATGCCGTGGGTGCGATACTCGCCGCCATGACGGCAGCCGACATCACCTCGCCTTCGAATCCTCGGATCAAGAGGCTGGTAGGGCTCAGGGATCGCCGGCCAAGGGACCTGGAGTCGGTGTACGTGGTCGAAGGCGAGCCTGACATCGACCGGGCGGTGGCCGCCGGGAGGCGGCCCGTCGAGGTGTACTACGACCCTGAGCGGTACCGGTCAAGTCCCTACCCCGCAGGTGTCGAGCTCGCCGTCGAGGGCCCGGCTCTCGACAAGGCCTCCTATCGGGGCAGGTCCCAGAGTGTCATCGCCGTCTTCGAGCAGTTCCCGGTCTCCCTCGACAGCCTGACCCCGGGACGCGATCCGCTGGTCCTGATGATCGAGGCCATCGAGAAGCCGGGGAATCTGGGCGCCATGCTGCGCACCGCCGACGCGGTGGCTGCCGACGCGGTGATCGCCGCCGACCCGGGCACGGACCCCTTCAATCCCAATGTGATCCGGGCGGCGACGGGCGCCCTGTTCACCGTCCCGATCGCCGTCACCGATCTCCCCACGGCCGTTGCCTGGCTCCAGGAGCGGGAGATCCGGATCGTGGCCGCCGACCCTCGAGGCGCCACTGCGCTCTGGGACATCGACCTCACCGGGCGCCGTGCCCTCGTCGTCGGCTCCGAGCACCGAGGTCTCAGCGACGCCGCCGGCGCCGCCGCCGACGTGACGGTCGCCATCCCGATGCATGGCATCACCGACTCGCTCAACGCATCGGTCTCGATGGCCCTCCTCGCCTACGAAGCCCTCCGCCAACGCTCCGGCCGCACGACGTGAGACGCTGATTCTCCCACTCAGGGAAGAAACGTTGACATCGAACGTATGTTCGGCTTAGCTGGAATGGGCCGTGGCTGCCCTGCTCCAACCAAGCTTCGACGACCTGTCGACCCCGCTCTTCGACGTCACGTTCTGTGTGCTCGACCTGGAGACCACCGGCGGCTCGCCTTTCGACTGCGAGATCACCGAGATCGGAGCGGTGAGGCATCGTGGCGGGGAGTTGCTCGGGACCTTTCAGACCCTGGTCGACCCCGGTCTGCCCATTCCTCCCTCGATCACGATCCTGACCGCGATCTCTCAATCGATGGTCATCAACGCCCCGCCGATCCCCGAGGCGCTTCCGGCGTTCCTCGAATTCATCGGCGATGCGGTGATCGTGGGGCACAACGTGCGGTTCGACCTCTCGTTCCTCAACGCCGCCGCCGGGCGTCTCGACTACGAGCGGCTCTCCAACGACAGCGTCGACACCGCCGGGCTCGCCCGCCGTCTGATCAGGGACGAGGTGAGGAACCTGAAGCTGCAGACCCTCGCCGCCTACTTCCGGAGCCCGGTCTCACCGATTCACCGCGCCCTCGACGATGCCCGGGCCACCGCACACGTGTTCCACGCCCTCCTCGAACGTGCCGGCTCCCTGGGCGTGACCAATCTCGACGACCTGCTCCAGCTTCCCCGAGCCAGGGGCTCGGCGCACTACTCCAAGATCGGCCTCACCAACGCCCTCCCCCGGCAACCTGGCGTGTACCTGTTCCGTGACCGGAACCGCCAGGTGATCTACGTGGGGA
>JBOGEU010000540.1:0-2520 GCA_050741995.1 Acidimicrobiia bacterium
GGCTTCGAGACTGCCGAAGCTCTCGTCAAGAGCAAGGCGTCGGAGGATTACTGGGCCAAGGTCTGACCCGGCTCGAATTCGAGCTCGAACGCGCCAAGCAGGTCGGAGCCGCTCAGGCGGCACGGAAAGCCTGCGGCGCCCCTGAGGCATTGTTTTGGGACGCGGGCATCTCGTCGGTACGAGCGGTCCGGGTAATCCAGCAAAGCCCTGAAGGAATAGAGGGAGCCATCCTTGCTCACGTTTCGGCGGCGAAGGTGGGGGGTATTCGAAGGTCATGACCGAACACACGCCCGATTTCGACCAGAACCGCCCGATCGAGGACTGGACCGACGAAGACTTACTCGCCGAGTTCCGCTTCATCAAAGCCGAGTTGGCCGCTGACGACCCCAAGTACCAGGAGGGCGGGGGAGCCCCGGCTGATGTCGTCGAACAGGAGATCAAGAGGCGCGGGTTGAAGCCGGATCGCGAGGACGTGATCCCCGACGCCTCGAATCCCGGCCGCGAGGGCGGAGAAGCAGTCCCGCATATCAGGGGCTGAAGCGCCACTCACACGGCTCGGGACCGTTCGAGAGCCCGGCGTTGGCCCGCCGCGGCGTCGCCCGCCGCCGGGTCGCGATCGCTTAGACCGCCGATCGTCAGCCAGCGGGCTCCAGCCACTCGTCGTGGATGTCGGCCACCACGAGGTCGGGTCCCGGCGGGCCTTCGAGTTCCTCGACCCGGAACGCCACCGAGTACAGCGGGGGGTAAGGGAGATGATGATCCAGCGGATTGACGATGACGCCGTGTCGTTGCGTCACCACGCCCGACCTCCCTCTGAGGTAGCTGGGAGTGCGCGGGTTTCCGTCAGGGCGATCGACGAGGACGCGCACCCGGTCGCCGGGGGCGAAGCGCTCCGTCACGGTTCGGGGATCTCGGCGCTGCCGACCAGGCTCTCCGCAGTTACGAGCGCCGCCAGTTCCTCTTCGCTCCAGCCCTCGGTGCCGGCCGGTCGCCGAGGCAGCACCATCCAGCGCACGTCCGAGGTGGAGTCGTGTACCACTACCCGCCGGTCGGGACCGACCTCGAGGCCGAACATGTCGGCGATCGTGGCGCGCGGGTCGGCGACGATGCGGGTCTTGTAGTCGTCGGTTCGATACCACCACGGCGGATTCCCGAGCAGATCGTGGGGATAGCACGAACACAGAGTGCACACCACGATGTTGTGGGTGTCGCCCGTGTTCTCGGCGACACCCAGCTTGCCGAGGCGGCCGGGTGGGATGTCGAGCTCGCGTGCCGCCTCCCGCCCTGTCTCGAGCAGACGCTGCTTGAAGGCGGGATCGACCCAGGCCCGGGCCACGATCCGGGCGCCGTTGTGGTGCCCGAGCTCGCTGAGACGCCGCCGGTTGGCGGCCAGGTCGTCGACGTCCACCTCTCCCTTGGCGACGAGAGCGGCGGTGAGGACCGCAACCAGATGCGCCGACTCGGCGATGGCTGTTTCCAGGAGGGAGATCCGGGTTTCCAGGTCGCCTTCATAGGTGCGGGTGGCCAAGCGGAACTCGGGGTTGTAGTCGCCCCGTTCGCGCCGCCCGTCGTCGATGGCAACGGCGTGATGGGCGAGAGCCGTGCCGGCGGTGGCGGCGTCGAGGATCAAGGCGTCGAGAGCATCCTCCAGAGCCCGGATACGCGTCTCCCGGTCGGGAGAGGGCTCGGCGACCGGCGCGGCGCCCCAACCGTCGTGAGCGGCGAAGAGGTCGGCCCAGGTGATGATCCCGCGCCGCAGGTAGTTGAGGACCCTGGGTTCGATCCGCTTGCGCCGGAAGTACTCGAGATCGGAGGCCACGGCGGCTACGTGACCCTCGAAGTCCTGCATGTGAGGGTGATCGTTGCTCATGGCGGTCATTATGCCCGAGCCGCCTCAGGGTTGGTTTGGGGTGTTGGGAGCGGATCACTCGGCGACGTGAGCTGCGTACCTGCGCAGCAGCTGCGGCCCTTTGGTGATCTTCGCCCGCTCGAGCTTCGGCCGTCGACAAAGACCTAGTTCGCGCCCCCGACCAGCAGGAGGACGATCAGACCTAACACGCCGCCGATGCCGAGCAGCAGGACGGCCATGACGAATCCCGATGCCAGCCGGTCGGCAAGTCGAGCCCTGGCGGCAACCGGGGGTGCGTTCTCCCCGGCGATTCGCCTCCGAGCCAATCGGGTCGCCGAGGAGAACACGAGTCCTATCACCGGCAGCAGCAGCAGATTTGCTGCATGGGCCAGGCCAAGAACGGCCAAGAAGCTGGCGGCCTGGAAGAGGGCGGCAGTCACAGACTCGCTGTCGATTCGCACCAATGAGGCAGCTTCAGTCACATCGATCGCAGACAGGATTCCTCCACCAAAGAACAGGTAATAGGCGAGGTCGAGGAGTCTGGAGAACCGGTCGCCGGTGGCCGGGCTTATGTGAAAAACCTCTGCGAGAAATGGCTGGCCCAGACGTCGGATGGCGGGTCCGAGGGCGAACAGGCAGGTAGTGAGGAAGACGAGCAGCAACACCTGAAT
>JBOGEU010000541.1:0-11521 GCA_050741995.1 Acidimicrobiia bacterium
ACCTCGGCCTCGGCACGATCCCCGGTGCCCACCACCTCGCGCACCGTGCCCAGACCCCATTTGTCGTGACGGATCCGGTCGCCGGGGCCGATTTGCCCGGCGTCGACCGTGGTTCGGGGACCGGTGGAGGCCGCCCGCTCCGATGCGGACCGTCGCCGGCGTTTGCCTGCCTTCTCCAAGAGCCCGTCGGGGATCTCGGTGAGGAAGCGTGACGGCGGGTTGTAGTTGGAGCCTCCGAACAGCATCCGGCTCCAAGCGGAGCTGAGATAGAGCTTGTCCTGAGCCCGGGTGATCCCGACGTAAGCGAGGCGTCGCTCCTCCTCCAGCTCGTTGGGGTCACCGAGGGACCGCATGTGGGGGAACACCCCGTCTTCCATCCCGACGATGAAGACCGCGGGGAACTCGAGCCCCTTGGCCGTGTGCAGGGTCATCAGGGTCACGGCTCCTGCACCCTGATCCCACTCGTCGATGTCGGCCACCAACGCGGTGGACTCGAGGAACACCTCCAGCCGGCGCAGGTTGTCCAGCGTGTCGAACTCCTCGTCGCCGATGACCGCCCCCTCGTTGGCCGACTCGAACTCGGTGGCGACTCCGACCAGCTCACGGAGGTTCTCCACCCGGCCCATGGCCTCGATCGTCTTCTCGGCGTCGAGGGTCGCCACCATCCCGGTGTCGGCGAGCACCGCTTCCACGGCCGCCCTCACCCCTTCCTCCTCGGCGACGTCCCGCAGATGGTCCATGATGGCGACGAACTCACCAACGGCCGACTGAGCGCGGGCATTGAGCTGGTGGATCTCCGATGCCCGGCGCAGGCCCTCGGCGAACCCGAACTTCTGGGTCTGGCTGAAGCGGTCGACGTGGGCGATGGTGGTGTCGCCGATCCCCCGCCGCGGCTCGTTGATGATCCGCTTCAACGAGACCTCGTCGGCGGGGTTGACGACAGCCCGCAGGTAGGCGACCGCGTCTTTGATCTCCTTGCGGTCGTAGAACTTGACCGAGCCCACCACCGTATAGGGCAGCCCCCTTCGCACGAAGACGTCTTCGATGACGCGGGACATGGCATTGGTCCGGTAGAAAACGGCCATGTCGGAGAGGTTGAACCCGTCCGTTTGGAGACGCTCGACCTCGTCGACGACGAAGCCGGCCTCGTCGTGCTCGTCTTCGGCCTCGTAGCGGAGGATCGGCACCCCGCGGCCGCGATCCGACCACAGGTTCTTCGGGGTCCGCTTGGTGTTGTTCGAGATCACCGAGTTGGCGGCGTCGAGGATGGTCTCGGTCGATCGGTAGTTCTGATCGAGGATCACGATGCGGGCATCGGGGTAGTCGACCTCGAAGTCACGGATGTTGCGGATGTCGGCGCCACGGAATTTGTAGATCGACTGATCGGAGTCTCCCACGACACACAGGTTGCGATGACCGGCCGTGAGTTGCTTCACCAAGATGTACTGGGCTCGGTTGGTGTCCTGGTACTCGTCGACGAGGACGTAGCGGAAGCGCTCCTGGTAGCCGGCGAGCACCTCGGGGAATGCCCCGAAGAGCTCCACCGTCACCATGAGCAGATCGTCGAAGTCCATCGCAGAAGCGGCCAAGAGGCGCTGCTGATAGAGCCGATAGACGTCGGCCACCTGCTCGTGGAAGAAGCCGTCGCCCTGGTCGGCGAACGACTCGAAGTCGACGAGCTCATTCTTGGCCTTGGAGATGACGGCCTTCATCGCTTTCGGAGGGAATCGCTTGGTGTCGAGGTCGAGATCCTTGATCACCAGGTTGAGCAAGCGCACCGAGTCGGCCTCGTCGTAGATCGAGAACCCGGATCGATACCCGAGTCTGAAAGCCTCCCGGCGCAGGATCCGGACGCACGCGGAGTGGAAGGTCGAGACCCACATCGAGCGCACCGCACCGCCGACCAGGGCTCCGACCCGGGCCTTCATCTCGTTGGCGGCCTTGTTGGTGAAGGTGATGGCGAGGATCGAGTCGGGAGCGACCCGGAGATCACGGATCAGATGGGCGATCCGATAGGTGAGGACCCGGGTCTTGCCCGATCCGGCGCCGGCGACGACCAGGACCGGGCCCTCCGTCGCCGCCACGGCCTCGCGTTGAGTCGGGTTCAGGTCGGCGAATAGCGGAGAGTCGGCCGGAACGTCATCGAGGAACCACTCAGCCTGCATCTGGGCACATGGTACCGGTCCCGGGGCACCGAATCACAACGGTGTGATCAGCCGGTGATCGAGATCTCGTCGTCCAACTCGACGGCGGCCGTGGCGTCGAGGTCGATCACCTCGGGGAGCTCGCCCTCCCCGACCACGGTCCGACGGCGCAACGGGAGGGAATAGCAGAAGCGGGCACCGGTGGGGAATCTCCGCTCGTACCACACCTCGCCGCCCATGGCTCGGGCAAGACGCCGGGCTATGGGAAGCCCGAGGCCGATCCCGGTTGCCTCACGGGTGTCTCCCTTGGACAGCTGCTCGAAGTTCTCGAACACGCGTTGGGTCTCCTCGTCGGGCACACCAGGGCCGTTGTCGGAGATCACGATCAGGTACTGGTCTCCCATGACAAAGCCTTCGACCATGACCTGGTCCCCCCCGTACTTGCGGGCGTTCTCCATCAGGTTGCGGATCACCTGCTGCACCCGGCGCCGGTCGGCCCGGACTCTCACCCCGTCGGGAAGGGAGACCAGGGAGCTCTTCTTGCCACCGTTGGGGAACACCATCCTGGCCACATCTTCGATGAGGTCCCCGAGGTCGAACAGCTCCGGGTGGAACCGCAGCCGGTCGGCTTCGAGACGTGGGATGACGAGCACGTCCTCGACCAGGTCACCCAGATACACGGACTGGCGATTGATGATCCCGAGGAACTCGTCCACCTCGGCCTCGGGCAGGTCCTTCCAGGACTCGACCAGGGTGTCGGCGAAACCGGCGATCGAGGTGAGCGGCGTTCGCAGCTCGTGGCTGACCATGGCGACGAAATCGTTCTTGATGCGATGGGCCTCTTCGGACAGGCGCATCACCTCGCGCTCCCGCTGGCGTCCGTGCCGGGTGATGGCGAGGGCCCAAACCACACCGACGACACCCACCAACGCCAGCCCGACGGCCAGCCAACTCAGCGAATCCGGCAACTCAGGCATGCCTCAGGTATATCGGAAGATACCGAAACCACCTGAAGAAGTGGGGGACCAACCCGACTCAGCCGGCATCCGCCCCCTCCTCCATGCCCATCAAACGGCGAAGGGTGCTGGTCAGGACTCCCTGCCGCAGGTCGAATTTGTCTAGATAGGCGTCGACGCCGACCTCCCAGGCTGCCTGCTTCTCCTCCTGGGTTGCCACCCCGGACACCATGACGATGGGGACCTTCACATCGGAAGCGCGCATCGTCCGAACCAGTTCGACGCCGTTGGACCTCGGCATCGAATAGTCGATGACCATCGCCTCGAAACCACCGCCGGACATCGCCAGGATCGCCTCACGGGCACCGGCGGCGACCTCGACGTCGAATCCAGCACCGTTCAACGTCGCCGACAACAGCTGGCGCACACCGGCCGAGTCGTCGACGACGAGGATGCGAGGACGGTGACCGGTGAGACGTGGCCGATTCCTGGCGATGACACCGAGGAAGTTGGGGTCGAGGACCACCAGGACCTGGCCACCGCCGAGGAGAGCCGCCCCGGTGACATGACTCGACCCCTCGAGGATCGGGCCCAGGTTCTTGACCGCGACCCGGCGTCGATCGATGAGCTCACTCACGGTGACGGCGACCAGCCCGGACCTGGTGTTGATCACGAGCAGCTCCGACTCGTCGCCGGGCTCGGTGGTGCCGATTGCCCTCGACAGGGAGACACAGGGGACCTCCCGGCTCTGGAAGCTGACTTCCTGCCCGTTGTCGGTGGCTGTGATCTCGGCTCGGGACAACGGCATCGCAGCCTCGATCGAAGCCTCGGGAAGCCCCCAGAATTGGTCGCCGGTGGCCACCACCACCACGTTCTGGAGCACCATCGACATGGGCAGGGTCATGGTGACCTTGGTGCCCTGGCCGATCGGCGACTCGACATGGACCACACCGTTGACCGTCTCCAGGATGTCCCTGACTGCCGCCAGCCCGTCGCCGGCACCAGAGAAGTCGGTCACTTCGCCCGTCGTGGTGAAGCCGGGCTGAAACAGCAGCGGGCTCAGGTCGGAACGCACGAACGGGATGTTTTCCTCAGCGGCCACATCGGCCACCTGGTCCCAGTCGATCCCGGCGCCGTCGTCCGACACCGAGACCTCGACCCTCTCGTCGACGACCTCGGCCCCGATGCTGACCGTCCCGGTAGCCCGTTTCCCGGCCGCGATCCGCTCTGCCGCAGGCTCGATCCCGTGGTCGACCGCGTTCACCAGGAGGTGTCGGAGCGGCTCGCGGAGGAGATCGACGATCTGACGGTCGAGTTGAACCTCTTCGCCGGTCAGCTCGAACCTGACGTCCTTGCCCATTCTCCGGCCCAGGTAGCGGACGAACTGGGGGAAGGTGGCGGTCGCCTCACGGAACGAGATGTTGGCCAGTGAGACCGCCTGGTCCTGGATGTCGGCGATCGAGGTCGAGAGCCGCTCCAGCTGGTGACGCCACGACTTACGGAAAAGCGAAGGATCGGAGCCTTCGATCGACACCAGCGACAAGTCGGCCAGTGCCTCCGAGTCCAGCGACACTTCGACGATCCGGTTGATGAGTCGGTAGAGGTCGCCGGTGTCGACACGGGTGTTCCCCCCGAGCAGGGAGTCGGAGACCGACGAGAGCAGGCCTCCGAGGTTGCCGGGCTCGGGCCGGCGCAGTGGCACCACCTCGGCTGGGGGCGTGGTGTCGGGTGCGTCCTCCCCAGCGGTGAGCTTGTCGACCAGGTCTGAGAGGAAGCTGGGGTCGCCCGAGACCAAAGCGGCCACGAGTCGGCCGGCGCTGGCTTCCATCGCCACCACGACATCGGCCGGGGGCGAATATCCCTCCGACACTCGCTTCCAGAGGAGCTCGAGCCTGGTCGCCACCTCCCGGATCTGATCATGGCCAAGCAGTCCGGCCGAGCCCTTCACGGTGTGGGCGTCCCTGATCAGGTCCGGGATCTGGGTCTCGTCGAGGGTGCTTTCCCGGAGAGCCCGGGCGCCCGCGACCAGATGGCCGGATCGCTCCTCCAGCTCATCCCTGAAAATACGCGTGAGCTCTGGTGTGTTTAGGTCCAACTATGGAGTCCCTGGGCAGTCGGAGTTTCTATCGGCAGGGCACTCCGTCGTCTGAATGAGCGACGCGGACCCGTCTTACTCCCACTCGATCGTGGCTGGGGGCTTGCTCGAGATGTCATAGGCCACCCTGTTGATCCCGGGAACTTCGTTCATCACACGGTTTGAGATCCGCTCCAGCACCTCGTAGGGAAGACGGGCCCAGTCAGCCGTCATCGCATCCTCGGAGGTCACCGCCCGCACCACGAGCGGGTAGGCATAGGTGCGCAGATCGCCCTGGACGCCCACCGTCCTCACCGCGGGGAGAACCGCAAAGGCCTGCCATATGTCCCGGTAGAGACCGGCCCGCCTGATCTCCTCGACGACGATGAGGTCCGCAGCACGGAGCAGCTCGAGTCTTTCCCGGGTCACCTCACCTATGACCCGCACCGCCAGGCCTGGTCCGGGGAACGGCTGGCGCCAGACCATCTCCTCGGGAAGGCCGAGCTCCTCGCCGATCGCCCTCACCTCGTCCTTGAACAGGTCGCGTAGCGGCTCTACCAGCTCGAATATCATGTCATCGGGAAGCCCGCCCACGTTGTGATGGGTCTTGATGGTGGCGGCGCTGGCCGAGCCCGACTCGATGACATCGGGGTAGAGCGTCCCCTGGACCAGATATCGGGCGTCGCCCACCGAGGCAGCCGCCTCCTCGAAGACCCGGATGAAGGTCTCGCCGATGATCCTCCGCTTCTGCTCGGGATCGGTGACTCCGGCCAGCAGCTCGAGGAAGCGGTCTTCGGCCTTGACATGGACGAAGTCGACATCGAAATGCGACTTGAACGTCTCTTCCACCTGCTCTGCCTCGCCGGCCCGTAGCAGGCCGTGGTCGACGAAGATGCAGGTCAGTTGGTCTCCGACCGCCTCGTGGACCAGTGCCGCCGCCACCGAGGAATCGACGCCTCCGGAGAGACCGCATATGACCCGGCCATCGGCCACCTGCGCCCTGATCGACTCGACCTGCGACTCGATGATGGAATGCGACGTCCAGGTCGGTGCCGCCCCACATACGTCGCGCAGGAAGCGCTTCAGGATCTCCCCGCCCCTCGGGGTGTGCCCCACCTCGGGATGGAACTGGACGCCGTACAGAGCCCGGTCCCGGTCTTCCATCGCCGCCACCCGTGCCCCCTCGGTGGTGGCTACGGAGACGAAGCCCTCCGGCGGCTCGATGACCTGGTCCTGATGTGACATCCAGACCTCTTGCTCCTTGGGCAGGTCCTTGAGCAGCACCGAGTCACCCGTCACCTCGAGCCTGGCGCTGCCGTACTCCCCGCTCCCGGTGTTGGCCACTTTGCCTCCGGCGAGGTCCGCCAACAGCTGGTGGCCGTAACAGATCCCAAGCACCGGCAGGCCCAAATCGAGGAGCGCCGGGTCCATCCGGTAGGCATCCCCGGAGTACACCGAGGCCGGCCCGCCGGAGAGGATGAGGCCGATCGCGTTGCGAGCCCTTATCTCCTCGGCGGTCACATCACGGGGCACGATCTCCGAGTAGACGTGGGACTCCCGGACGCGACGGGCGATGAGCTGGGCGTATTGGGCCCCGAAATCGAGCACCAGGACCGAAGGCTCCGGTGCATCGGGGACGGGGTTCACCCCATCCCCACCCTCTGGCTCCGTTGCAGCGACTTGCCCTCCGTCTGCAGCGATGGGGCGATCATCACCTCCGCCTTCTGGAACTCCTTGACGTCGGAGTACCCGGTGGTGGCCATGGACATCTGTAGCGCGCCGAAGAGGTTGAGCTTCCCGTCGTTCTCATGGGCGGGACCGGTGAGGATCTCCTCCAGAGTCCCCCTGTCCCCCACTTCGACTCGCGCCCCCCTGGGAAGCGTCGGGTGGAACGTCGCCATCCCCCAATGGAAGCCGCGGCCCGGAGCCTCGGTCGCAGATGCCAGAGGGGACCCGATCATGACCGCGTCGGCACCACATGCGATGGCCTTGGCCACGTCGCCCCCGGTCCTCATCCCACCATCGGCTATCACGTGAACGTACCGCCCGGTCTCGTCCAGGTACCGGATGCGGGCGCCGGCCGCGTCGGCGATCGCCGTCGCCTGGGGAACGCCCACTCCGAGGACGCCCCGGGTGGTGCACGCCGCTCCGGGACCGACTCCGACCAGGATGCCCACCGCCCCGGTGCGCATCAGGTGAAGGGCCGTCGAATAGCTGGCACATCCGCCGACGATCACCGGCACCTCGCAGTTGGCGATGTACTCCTTGAGGTTCAGCGGCTCCTCACGGCTCGAGACGTGCTCGGCGGAGACGACCGTCCCCTGGATCACCAACACGTCGAGGCCGGCGGTGAGAGCAGGCGAGGCCCAGCTTCGCACCCGCTGGGGAGTGAGGCTGCCTGCGGTGACCACGCCCTGGGCCTTGATCTCGGCCACCCTCTGCCCGATGAGGTCGGGCTTGACCGGCTCCAGATAGATCTCCTGCATCCGCAGCGTTGCCTTCTCCGCCGACAGCGCGGCGACCTCGTCGAAGTACGGCTCCGGGTCCTCGTAGCGGGTCCAGAGACCCTCGAGGTTGAGGACCGCCAGACCTCCGAGTCGGCCGATCTCGATCGCCGTCGCCGGGCTGATCGCCGAGTCCATGGCCGAGCCCATCATCGGCAGCTCGAACTTGAACGCGTCCAGCTGCCAGGAGATGTCAACGTCGTCAGGGTCCCGAGTACGTCTCGAAGGGACGATTGCAATGTCGTCGAAGCCGAATGCCTGACGGCCCGACTTCCCGATCCCGATGTCGATTTCCACTTTCGATCAACCTCCGGCGGCGCTTGATCCAGCGTAACAGTGGAACACCCCGGCCCATCAGTAGGCTGCGTCGGTGCTCCGGCGATGGTCGCTGCTCGACTTCCTCCTCGTTGTCCTCGGTGGGTTCCTCGGTGCCGCCGTGTTCGTCGGGATCAGCACTTTCTTCGGCGAGGGAGAGCTGTTCCTCGTCCTGGCCCTCGGTGGTCAGTACGTGGGCCATCTCCTGGTCCTCTGGCTGATCTACCGGCGGAAAGCCAAACCCGATCTCGGGTTCTCGATCGAGGGTCGCGACGTCCTCTACCTGGGGGTAGGGCTCTTGCTCCAGCTGGCGCTTGCGGTCCTGTTCCTTCCATTGAGCGTTTTGCTCTTCCCCGAAGGGGAGTCGGCCCAGCAGGTCGGCACCGCCCTGGCCGGCCTGGAGACGACTACGGCCCGGGTGGTGGCGATGGTCACCGCGGTGGTCGTCGCCCCGGTGACCGAGGAGCTCACTTTCAGAGGCGTGCTCCTCAAGTCTCAGGAGCATCGGAGCCGGCGCTTCATCATGGTGATCACGGCCCTGGTCTTCTCCGTCTTCCATCTGCTCGGGCTGGACCCGAGTCGCATGCTTCAGGCGGCGGCAGTGGTTCTGCCCCAGCTCTTCATCGTGGGGTTGGCACTGGCCTGGGTCACGCTGCGCACCAAGAGGCTGGGACCGGCGATATTCATCCACTCCGGATTCAACCTCCTGGCAGCAGTCGTTCTCCTCCTGCCGCCCGAGTTGCTGGAGTTGAGTTAGCCGCCGGTCGCCAGGGGCGTCAGGCGAGCCCCACCTTCTCACGGATGGCCTGCATCGACCCCTCGGCGCGGTCTCGAGCCGAGGCCGCCCCCCGGGCCATCACCTTTTCGACCTCGGCGTCGTCGAGAGCATGGTAGGCGGAGCGAATCGGGGCCAGGCCCTCGGCTATGGCCTCGCCGACCGCGGTCTTGAAGGCCCCGTACCCGGCGCCGGCATACTCGTCGACAAGAGCGGCGATCGGCCTGCCGGCGAAGACGCTGAACAGCTCGAGCAGGTTGGAGATGCCCGGTTTCGACTCCCAGTCGTAGGCGACTTCGGTGCCGGTGTCGGTGACCGCCGACTTGACCTTCTTCAGGATCTGGTCGGGTTGGTCCTTGAGCAGGATCCGCGATCGCGAGCTCGGATCCGACTTGGACATCTTCGAGGCGGGATCGGTCAGTGACATGACGCGGGCGCCGATCTCGGGTGTGATCGTTTCCGGCAAGGGGAACACCTCACCGAACCGCGCGTTGAAGCGCTGGGCCAAGTCCCTGGTCAACTCGAGATGTTGGGACTGGTCGTCCCCCACCGGCACCGCGTGCGCCTTGTGGATGAGGATGTCGGCCGCCTGCAGCACCGGGTAGGCGAAAATCCCCAGGTTCTGCCGGGCCCGGTCTGCCTTCTCCTTGAACTGGGTCATCCTCTCCAGTTGACCGAGCCCGGTCATGGTGCCCAGGATCCAGGACAATTCGACGTGTTGGGGGACCTCCGACTGGTAATAGACGAGCGATCGCTCCGGATCGATTCCCACCGCCAACAGCATCTTGGCCGATTCCAGACGGCCGGCGCGGAGATCCGGCGCCTCGTAGGGGATGGTCATGGCGTGGAGATCGACAACGCAGTAGATCGTCTCGTAGGTGTCCTGGAGTGTCACCCAGTTCTTCAGGGCACCGACATAGCTGCCCACGTGAAAGTCTCCGGTGGGTTGGATGCCGGAGAAGATGCGCTTGCGTTCCATCGCCTTGGATTCTCGCCCCTCTCCGGCAGCAGTGCAACGCGCCGCCGCGCCGGCCAGGCGTGTCAGGTGTGGAGGCGGACGAATTCCTCCTGGGCCTCGACGAGGCCGTGCGAGCCGGCCAGCGAGACACCGCCCAGGTTCGCCTCTCCGCTCTCGTCCACGAAGCGAGTGGCAGAGAGTGCGGTCTCGGTGAGATTCGCCCCGGTCAGGTCGGCACCGGCGAAGTTGACCCCTTCCAGGTCCGAGCCTGAGAGATCGACACCACGCAGGTTGGCGCCGCGAGCGTCGCTCAACGAGAGGTTCGATTCCCGCATGTCGGCACCGGCGAGCGACACGTTGCGGAGATCGCAGTTCTTGAGGTAGAGCCGCCGCAAGTCGAGGCTGGCGGGCACCCATTCCCGAAGATCGAGACCCATCAGCACCCGGCCCCGGTACTTGTCATAGCTCGGCGCCGACAGGAACCGCTCGAATTGACCGGGTCGTATCGACCCGGTGGTGAATCGCTCGTTGCCCGGCCAGGGGTCGGCGTTGTTGTGATACGAGGAGTCCTCCTCCCACCAGCCGAGCCGGTCTTCGCTCAGCACCACAACCCGCTTGATCCACTTGATCGACTTGTAGAAGTAACGGCTGGGGGTGACCACCCGGACCGGGCCGCCGTGCCCAGTCTCCAAGGGCCGGCCCTCGAACGAGTGGACCAGCCAACTGTCCTCGACCACCAGGTCCAGGGGCAAGGACGTGTGATGGCCACGCTCCGAATAGGCCTCGAACGACACGAATCGGCCGTCTTCGATGGGCGCCGCCTCGTCGAGCAGGGTGGCGAGGGGCATGCCGGTCCAATGCGACCCGAAGCGGCTCCAACTGGTGACGCAATGGATGTCGAAGACGAGCTCCTGGTCGGCGCGGGTGAGGAAAGTCTCGAGGTCGAGCCGCAGGGGGTTGGCCACCCGGCCGGACACTTCCACGGTCCAGGCGGAGGGATCGGAGAGCTGGCTGGATGGCCGGCGCTCCCCGACGATGGGAAAGCGCCTGGTCTCGATTTGGCCGGGCGGGAGGGTGGGGTGCGAAGTCACCGCGGGAGGATGGCGGGAGAAGTCACAGCGGGAAGATGGGGGGAGAAGTCACAGGGGGAGGGTGGGGATCATCCGTCAGCCGGCGAGGGCGCCGTCGGAATCGCCTGCGATCTCCGGCGCCAGGTACTCGTCGACCATCTCGGCGATGTCCACCTCGGCGACGAGGACCGCCGCTCCCACCTCGGTGGTCGCATCCGTGACCGGGATGTCGAGCTCGTCGATGTTCCCCCGGCTCAGGCCGCGGAGGGTCCAGGCGAGATCGACGGCATCGATCAGGCTCAGCTCCGAATCCACCGTCACGTATGGGGCGATCGCGTTGGCCACGTCGGCGACGGCCTTGGGGCTGCCGAAGTTGGAGAGCTCACCCATCATCGAGAGCAGGAAGTCCCGCTGACGCTCGTTACGGGTCAGGTCGTTCACCCCTGGCATCGTCTGCCACCCGCTCTCCGTCAGCTCCTGGGTGCTCCGGGAGCGGAGCCAGGCGAGTGTCTGTGCCCCGGTGGCGTGGGTGCAACCCGTCGGCAGCTCGAGATGGGCCTTTTGGTCGCGAACCGCATGCGGCAGGCATATCTCGTAACCACCCACCGCGTCCACCGCTTCCTGGAAGCCGGCCAGGTCGACGAGGGCGAAATGATCGATGGTCTTGCCTATCACCGACTCCACCGTCCAGGTCAACGTGGTGGCGCCGTTCATGGTGGACCCGC
>JBOGEU010000542.1:0-6389 GCA_050741995.1 Acidimicrobiia bacterium
TGGGCGCCTGTCGACGGGGAACGGGTGCTGACCACTCGTGACTGCTACGACTTGAAGGACGTCCCCGAGCACGTCGTGGTGATCGGCTCTGGAGTCACCGGGGTCGAGTTCACCCACATCTTCGATAGTCTGGGAGCGAAGGTGAGCCTCGTGGTCTCGAGACGGCAAATCCTGCCTTACCGGGATTCGGAAGTGGCTGCCGTTCTCGAAGAGGACTTCCTGGAGCGAGGTGTCCGGCTCGTCATCGGGGCCCGGGCCGAGAAGATAGATGTCGACGGGGATCGCGTTTCCGTGTACTGCGACGACGGCCGGGTCATCACAGGCTCCCACGCCATCTTGGCCGTCGGCTCGATCCCACACAGTGACGGTATCGGGCTGGACGAGGCCGGCGTGGTCTCCGAGAAGGGCTTCATCGAGGTCGATGAGTTCCAACGGACCTCGGCACCCCACATATACGCCGCCGGTGACGTCACGGGCCAGATGCCATTGAGCTCGGTCGCCTCGATGCAGGGCCGGAAGATCGCCAGGCACGCCCTCGACCTGCCGGTCACGCCGCTCGACTACTCGAAGGTGGCCGAGGCAGTCTTCACCGAGCCGGAGATCGCCTCGGTGGGCCTGGTCGACGTCGAGTCGGCAGCTCAGGGGCGGAAGGTGCGGACGATGAAGGTGCCGTTCGCCTCCAATGCCCGCTCGGTGCTTCAGCACTTCACCCGTGGCTTCGTGAAGGTCACCTCTGATCCCGCCACCGGTGTCGTGCTCGGCGGGACGATCGTCGGCCACCGGGCGTCCGAGCTGATCGCGGTGCTCGCTCTGGCGGTCCAGTCAGCGGTGACCGTCGACGAGCTGGTGGAGACCCTCATGGTTCACCCCTCCATGGCCGAAGCCATCTCCGACGCCGCCGACTAGTGCTCGGTGCACTAGTGGGCCACTAGCAGCTCACTTGACGATGGCGATGACCTGACCGGGGGTCACGGTGTCGCCGGGCTGGACACGGAGGTCGACGACCTCGCCGCTGTTCGGTGATTTGACCTCGTTTTCCATCTTCATCGCCTCGAGAACGCATATCGGGTCCCCTTCGGCGACCTTGGCCCCGGCGGCGACATGGACTTTGACGATGGTCCCCTGCATCGGTGCGGCGACCACTCCGTCCGGCGAGCCGGTCTTGGCCGACACCGACAGCTTGGGTGGCCGGCGCCGGACCGGGGCACCGGAGACGGCAGGCTCGGGCGCCCAATAGCTGACACTGAATCTGCGCCCACCGATCTCGACCATTATGTCGCGCCGCGCCACATCCTCGTCCTCGGGCACGAAGACGGGGGCGTCGGGCCCCGCATCGTCGAGGGCGACGGTCTCCTCCATCCACCTCGTGTGATGGGTGCCGTTGACGAAGTCGGGATGGGAGAGGACCGCGAGGTGGGCGGGTATCGTCGTCGCTACCCCCTGAACTCGGAACTCCTCCAGGGCGCGGCGCCCCCGGTTGATGGCACTCGTTCGATCGGGCCCCCAGACCACGAGCTTCGCCATGAGGTTGTCGTAGTACTGGGACACGTTGGTGCCGGCTCTCACCCAGGAGTCGACCCGTACTCCCGGTCCGGCGGGTTCCTGCCACTCGACGACCTGGCCGGGTGAGGGGAGAAACCCGTTGTACGGGTCCTCGGCATTGATCCGGAATTCCATGGCGTGGCCCCTCGGATCCACGGATTCGACGGTGAGGTCCTCGCCACTGGCGATTCGCAGCTGCCACTCGACGAGGTCGACACCGGTGACCATCTCGGTGATGGTGTGCTCCACCTGGAGACGGGTGTTCATCTCGAGGAAGTAGAACTCGCCCTGACGGTCGACCAGGAACTCGACGGTCCCGGCGTTGACGTACCCGCACGACCTACCGGCGGCGAGAGCAGCCCGGCCGATGGCTCGGCGCTGCTTCACGGTCAGGCCAGGGGATGGTGTCTCCTCGATCAGCTTCTGATGGCGGCGCTGGACCGAGCAGTCCCGCTCACCGAGGAACAGCCCTTTCCCCTGGTTGTCGAAGAGGACCTGTGCCTCCACATGACGGGGTTGCTCGAGATACTTCTCGACGTATACCTCGGGGTTGCCGAAGTAGGCGTCGGCCTCCCGTCGTGCCCCTTCAAGCGCGGCTTGCACCTCATCGGGCCCATGCGCGACTCGGAGCCCCTTGCCGCCGCCGCCGTGGGCGGCCTTGATCGCCACCGGGTATCCGAACTGCTCGGCGAGGACCGTCACCTCCTCCTCGGTGCTGACCGGATCGGTCACACCGGGCACGGTGGGGACACCAGACTTCTCGGCGTTGCGCCGAGAAGTGATCTTGTCGCCCATGCCTTCGATCGCACTTGCCGGGGGCCCGACCCACACCAGGCCCGCGTCAGTCACGGCACGGGCGAATTCGGCGTTCTCGGAGAGGAATCCGTACCCGGGATGTATCGCCTCCGCCCCCGACTCGTGTGCGATCTGGAGGATCTTCTGCTGGTTGAGATAGCTCTCCGCGGCGGGTGCCGGCCCCGCGTTCCAGGCTTCGTCGGCGAGCTCGACATGGCGCGCATCCCGGTCGAGCTCCGAGTAGATGGCGATGGCCCGGATTCCCATCTCACGCGCAGTCCGGATCACCCGGACCGCGATCTCGCCCCGGTTGGCGATGAGGAGGCTTTTCACTATCGGGTGCTCTCGCCGCAAGATCCCCGTGTCACTGCGGGCCGTTCCCGTGCTTCTTCGGGGGGAGGGTCTCCCGCTTGGTGCGCAGGATCTCGAGAGCGCGGATCAGCTTGTAGCGAGTCTCCCGGGGCTCGATGACCTCGTCGACAAGACCGAGCTCGGCCGCAACGTAGGGATTGTTGAACTTCTCCTCGTAGTCGGTGATCAGCTCCGACCGCACCCTGTCGGGTTCGTCGGTCGACGTGATCTCACGGCGATGGATGACATTGACCGCACCCTGGGCCCCCATCACCGCGATCTCGGCCGACGGCCAGGCGAAGACCAGGTCGGCGCGCACCCCCCGGGCGTTCATCACCAGGTATGCGCCCCCATATGCCTTCCTGGTGATCACCGTGATCCGGGGGACCGTCGCTTCGCAGTAGGCGTAGAGCAGCTTCGCCCCATGGCGGATGATCCCGTGATGCTCCTGTTCCACTCCGGGGAGGAACCCGGGCACGTCGACGAAGGTGATGAGAGGGATGTTGAAGGCATCGCAGAACCGGACGAAGCGCGCTGCCTTCTCCGAAGCTTCGATGTCGAGGGTCCCGGCGAGGACTGCCGGCTGGTTGGCGACCACGCCGACGGTGTGCCCGTCGAGCCGCCCGAAGCCGATCACGATGTTCTTCGCCCAGTGCTCGTGCACTTCGAGGAACTCGCTGTCGTCGAGGACCGTCTCGATGATCTCCACCATGTTGTAGGGCTGGTTCGACGAATCGGGGATGATCGAGTCGAGCGCGTCGTCCACCCGGTCGATCCGGTCGGCAGTGGCGAAGTGGGGAGCGAGTTCCATGTTGTTCCGGGGGAGGAACGCCATGAGATACCTCACCGCCTCGAGAGCGTCGACCCCGGTGGGGTACACGAAATGGGTCACCCCCGACTTCGAAGCGTGGGTCGAGGCTCCGCCGAGCTCCTCCATGGTGACTTCCTCACCGGTGACCGCCTTGATGACATCAGGCCCGGTGATGAACATGTGGCTCGTCTGGTCCACCTGGAACACGAAATCGGTCAGGGCAGGGGAGTAGACCGCCCCCCCGGCGCAAGGGCCCATTATCACCGAGACCTGGGGGATCACCCCGGAAGCCCTCACATTTCGCTCGAAGATCCGGCCATATCCGTCGAGGGAGGCGATGCCTTCCTGGATCCGGGCGCCTCCGGAGTCCTTGAGCCCGATCACCGGAGTGCCGGTGTTCAACGCCATGTCGAGCACCTTGCAGATCTTGTCGGCGACGACCTTGCTCAGGCTCCCGCCGAAGACGGTGAAGTCCTCGGCGAACACGAACACCGGGCGACCTTCGATCGTCCCGTGACCGGTGACGACGGCATCCCCTGGTGGTCGCTTGTCCTCGATGCCGAAGCCGGAGGATTGGTGCCGGACGAACTGGTCGATCTCCTGGAACGACCCCTTGTCGAGCAGCACCTCGAGCCGTTCACGCGCGGTGAGCTTGCCCTGCTCATGCTGGCGGGCGATGGCACGCTGGCTTCCGGCATGTAGGGCCTCTTCGCGAAGCTCTCTGAGTCGCTCGATTCGCGCCTCGGTCCCCAAGACTCCTCCGTAACCTCAGATCTTCGACTCGTCAGGAGACGAGATGGCTACACCCTATTTGCAATTGAGACAAGAGGAGGTTCCATCCACCCAGGACCTCGCCCGTGCCGAGCTCGACCGTTTGCCGGTGGTCGTGATCGCACAGCGTCAGAGCGCAGGGCGGGGGAGAACCGGTGCGGGGTGGGTGAGCGCGCCACGTGCCCTGGCGGTCTCGGTTGCCTTCAACCTGAGCGACGGGGGACGACGCCCGTGGTCCTTGATCGCCGGTCTTGCCGCGGTGCGGGCGCTCGGCGGGGCCTCCCTCAAATGGCCGAATGACATCGTGATCGGCGAGCCATACCTGAAGGTGGGCGGCATCCTGGTCGAGCTCTCGGCGGGGGTGGTGGTCGCCGGGCTGGGTGTCAATCTCTGGTGGCCGCGGGCCCCTGACGGCGTGGGCGCCCTGCACGACGAAGACCCCGGGCCCAAGCTCCACGCCGGCATTGCCGGTGTGTGGGCAGCCGAATTCATCGATCTGATCGGTGAGGAGCCCTGGCCGATCGACGAGTACCGAAAGGTGTGTGTGACCCTCGGCCGCGACATCACATGGGACCCCGACGGCTCGGGCCGGGCCGTCGACCTCACCGAAGACGGCGAGCTCGTGGTGCGGGACGGAACCGGTTTGCACACCATCACCTCCGGTGCCATCCGCCACCTGCGGGGGTGAGGCCTCAGCCGAGATCGACCTCGACGGCCTTGGGCAGGGCTGTCTTGAAGAAGTCGACGAGACGGGGGCCGGCGTCGGCAGCAGCGTCTGCGTTGTAGAGCTCGCCGTCGATGTCGAGGAAGTTGTGCCCGGCCCCGTCGTAGAGAATCCACAGCCCGTGCTCGTTTCGGCGCTGAGCCTCGTCGACGGTGGAGGCGTCGATCAGCTCGTCATTTGCCCCGTAGATACCGAGCACCGGCACCGGGAGATGGTCGAGATATTGTGCCACCTGGTACTGGCGATCGTCGTCGCCGGTGAGCGGCGCAGAGGCGACGGCCAACGCCTTGACCCAGGGGCGGGTGGCGGCGGCCACGATCCCGAATCGGCCGCCGACGTCGAGGCCGAGGAGGCCGAGATCACTGCTCACCGCCCAGGAGACGTCGTCGGAGTCGATGTACTCGTGGACTTCGTCGAGGTCGGTCAGCGCCCGGGAGTCAGAGAGGTGGTCGTAAGCCTCGAGAGGATCGCCCTTCTGCCGGTAGAAGTCGAGTCCGATCGCCACCACTCCTGATCTGGCGAACATCCGGCAGATGTCCTTTTCGAAACCGGATAACCCGTCGAGTGTAGGGAGCACGATCACGACCGGGAACCGGCCGGCGGCGTCGGGCCGGGCCAGGTAACCGGTGCGGAGACCGGAGCCGATGGGGATCGGCCACGGCCCGTACATGATCGAATGAGTCCCCTCGTGGGGCAAGACCGCCATGGTCGGGCCAGGTTAACCACGTGGTCGCAGGGCCCTAGTGGGCCGTCGCAGAACCCACCACCTGTCATTTGCTGCGGATATCGACGGAACCGGATCTAGCCTGCTGGCGTCTTACAGGCGATGTCCTCTCCCTCTCCCACCACTGTGCCCCGGCGCGGGCTTCCGACGTGGCTCAAGGTCACGGTCCTCGTCGTGTTGGTGGTGGCCAATGTTGGCGCGCTCGGGATGCTGTGGGCCATCAACACCGGTCAGGACGTTCTCGCCGAGGCCTCCACCGACCATGAGGTGGTGTCCGAGCTGAGCGTGGCGACCGGGGACTCGCTGGTCTTCCTCGTGGTCGGGAGCGACTCACGCGAAGAGCTCGACGATCTCGACAACTTTGGCCGCGTCGAGGGCCGGCGTGGCGATGTGATCATGCTGGTCCGTCTCGACCAGGCCACTGGAAGCGCCCGGATGCTGAGCATCCCACGTGACCTGTGGGTCGACATCCCGGGCAACGGGATGGGCAGGATCAACGCCGCCTACTCATATGGCGGGCCGAGTCTGATGGTCCAGACGATACGGGAGAATCTCGGGATCGAGGTCAACCACTATGTCGAGATCGGGTTCGTCGGGTTCACCTCGATGGTCGACGAGCTAGGCGGAATTGAGCTGACTTTTCCCAATGCGGCAAGGGACTTGTCGTCGGG
>JBOGEU010000543.1:0-2372 GCA_050741995.1 Acidimicrobiia bacterium
CCTGCGAGGTGCTCGAGGCGCTCAAATCCTGTGGCGCGCCTGTGGCACACGAGACCCAAGAGCGCCCATGTTCGGACCGGAACGAGCACCGAACGTTCTCCAATTAGTACAAGGTGAAATTGTGGAGCTGACGGGATTTGAACCCGTGACCCCCTCGTTGCGAACGAGGTGCTCTGCCAGGCTGAGCTACAGCCCCTTTCGGGAGAGGAATTGTACCGGGGGTCCGACCGTCGGCCAGATCGACCGTTCCTTGTACCCGTAGCGCCATATGTGGCGCTACGTACCTCAGGTAAGTCGGTCCAGGTCTTGGCGGAGGCGCTCTTGGACGACGGTCGCCGTGAGGTCGGCTCGGGAGCGTTCGACGAGGGAGCGGGAGACGTCGGTGGTGCGGCGCAGGGCGTTGGTCATGCCGTCGGGGTAGTCCATCTCGGCGAGGAGGTCGACGATCTGGTCCATCGCGTCCAGGGTGACCTGGGCCCGGGCGACGTCATCGGCGCGGAGCAGGTCCAGCAGCCGGCGGCGCATCTCTCCCACCGCCTCCCCCAAGCCGTGGAGAAACGGCACCGGGTCGACCCCGAGGTCGACGAAACCCGGGATCGGCTCCTCCCTGAACAGGGCTTCGGTGATCCGCGCCTCCGAGTACTCCTTGGCCGCATCGGAGACGAACCCGGCGTAGAGGATGTCGGGATGCTCGGCGAGCGTCTCGGTGATCCCGGCGAGCAATCGACCTGCTTCGCCGATCAGAGTAGAGGCGGCCTCCCATTCCCCGCGATGCAGGGCACGGATCCCGTTCGCCGACGAGCGGATGACCTTCCGCGAACCGGTGATCCCCTTCTCCCGGGCGGCGAAGCGCGCATCGAGAATGGAACGGGCGTCGTCGACGAATTCGAGGTTCACCGACGGACCACTAGTTGGCGATGACTTTGACCTGTGGCTCGTCCCACTCCGTGGGCCGCTCGGACACATGGCTGACCTTGAGCCGCCACTGACGCTGCTGCTTCATCTGAGCCAGGGCGGCCACGTAGAGGGCAATCAGCGAATCAACCACGAGATGCACCAGGAGAAACGGCAGCGAATTCTGCCAGAGAGCCAGACCGGCGGTGACCAGGGCCACGGTGATCAGCACTGCCATCGTCCTCCTTCGACGGAGCCGGATCACGTCCCGCTCGCTCACCGCCCGGCGGCTGTAAGGGCGCTTTTGGACGTCGGCCATGAGATGAGTCCAGCGGTCGAACTCCTCAGTCGAGTTCTTGGGCGTGTTCTGCCGGTCCCCGAAAACCGAAGGCAGCAGGTAAACGCTCCACACAGCGGCTATGAGCAGCAAGCCGACGATGACGCTTGTTTCCATTTAGCTTTCGCTTACTCCGTCCAGAGACGAGCGTAGTGCAATGAGCCTCACCCGATCAACGACCTATGTTCTCTCCCACGTGCCTGACCTTCCACCAGACTTCCTCACCAGACGGACCGACTCCACGGTGACACCGCGCTCGACGCCCTTAACCATGTCGTAGATGGTCAACGCGGCAACGGCGACGGCCGTCATCGCCTCCATCTCGACACCGGTTCGTCCGATGGTGCGAACGGTAGCAAGCACCCGAATCCCACGCCCACTCGGCTCCAGGGAGACCTCGATCCCGTCGAGCGGGATCGGATGGCACAGCGGGATGAGGTCGGCGGTTCGCTTCGCCCCCATGATCCCGGCGACTCTGGCCACCGCGGCGGCATCGCCCTTGGGAAGATCGCCCGAGAAGAATCGGTCGGAGAGACCGGGGGACAGGATCACGTGACCTTCGGCGACGGCAATCCTTTCGGTTACCTCCTTGTCGCCGACATCGACCATGTGGGCCTCGCCCGCCTCGTTGAGATGCGTCAACGGTTGCTCATCGGCCATCGACCCACTCCCTCGTCTCCGGCCACTTGAACATCTCGATGGTCACCCGGCTCCCCTTCTCGACCCGGCCGACAGCTCGCGGCACTACGGCAAAGGCGTCGGCGTTGGCGGCAGCGGAGAGCACATTCGACGCCTGGCCCCCGGCGCTGACGACGACCGGCAGTCCGTCGGCGAGCCCGTCGAAGACCACCCTGACGAACACGGTCTTCTCTGGGTCAGTGCTCAGATCCTCTCCGGCCATTGCCAGCAACTGTGGGCGGAGGATGTGGCGCGCCCCCTGCATGGCGAGCAGCGCCGGGCGTACGAACTGCTCGAACGACACCAAGACTGAGACCGGGTTGCCGGGCAGCCCGAAGAAGGTGGCGTCGCCGATGCGACCGAAGGCGAACGGCTTGGCGGGCTGAACGGCGATGCTCCAAAACCCGATGTTGGCGTCGCCCTGGAGCACCAGCTTCGTCACGTCGTAGTCGCCCATCGAGAC
>JBOGEU010000544.1:0-6859 GCA_050741995.1 Acidimicrobiia bacterium
GCCGAGGAGGCTTTCGAGGCGCAGTCGATCCCCTATGTGGCGCTGTTGCTCCCCAAGGACCTCGGCGTGAAGGAATGAAGGTCCTGGTCCGCCGCTCGGCGGTGAGGATGTGGCTGCTGGCGATAGGGGGCATACCCCTGCTGGTGATCGCGGTCGATGTGCTCACCAACCGTCGCATCACCAACTGGTTGCGGGAGATGTTGTTCAATCCGGACGACACCCAGATCTACGAGCCCCGGGACGTGATTTGGGCGTGGGCGATGCTCCTGTTCTCCGGCTTCCTGGTCCTGTGGGGGCTCAAGGAGCTGTTCATGCCGGCCAAGGTCGTCGAGGGCCGTGACCAAGGCCTGGCGGTCAAGCTGCGCGGCCCGCTGCGCAAGCCCGACGTCATCCCCTGGGCCAACATCGTCGACGTCGCTCCCGGCGAGATCACCGACGAGGGAGACATCTTGCTTCTGCTCAGGATCGAGGTCTTGACCCGGGGAGACCTCCCCGAGCATCCCTGGGGGGCTCGCTGGATCGAGAGCCGGGTGCTGGGGCTGCTCGCGGAGGACTGGTCGATTCCTCCGGCGAAGGTGGCAGAGCAGGTAGCCACCTTCGCAGTCGAGGCTGCTCGTCGCCAGGCCAAGGCCAGGACGGTCGGTGTCTGGAACCCGTCATGATCCCGATAGGCGCCCATGTCCCCTCTCTCGACCCACTCCGGGAGGCATCGGAGCGCAAAGCCGACCTGGTCCAGATCTTCCTCTCCAACCCCCAGTCGTGGAAGAAGCCGCCGCCCCGGGCGGATGCCGGCGAGCTGCGTCGGTCACCGATCCCGGTCTGGGTCCATGCCCCCTACCTGATCAACGTCTGCGCCGACAACAACCGGGTCCGGGTGCCATCACGGCGGATCCTGCAGGAGACGTGCGACGCCGCCGCCGAAGTGGGGGCAGTCGGGGTGATCGTCCATGGCGGCCATGTCACCGGTGAGGGCCCGCATGAGGAAGGGATCGACCGCTGGCGCAAGGCGCTGGACTCTCTCGACTCCGAGGTCCCGGTGCTCATCGAGAACACCGCCGGCGGCGACAAAGCCGTGGCACGCAGGATCGAGTGGCTGCAGCGGCTGTTCGAAGTTGTGGGAGCCTACGACGTGGGCTTCGTCCTCGACACCTGTCACCTCTGGGCCGGCGGGGAGCCGTTCGACGAGGTGGTCCCGCGGATCATGGATGCCACCGGTCGCATCGACCTGGTCCAGGTCAACGATTCGAAGGATCCTTTCGACTCACGGCGGGACCGCCACCAGAATCTGGGGAGAGGGCTGATCCCACCCGACGACCTGGCCCGGGTCATCCTCGAGGCCAATGCCCCGGTGGCGGTGGAGACCCCAGGCGGCGTCGTGGAGCAGGCGGCCGACATCGAATGGGTTCGGGCTGTTCTCTGAGCTCTCAGTCGAAGATGCGCTTCGAGCCCGCGGCCTTCTGCCTCTGATGGGCCTTGCGTGCCGCCGGCTTCGGCTCCGGCTCCGGCCCGGGGTATCGAGTCTCGAGGAAGATCGCCAGCGGTGAGGCGGTGAACACCGACGAGTAGGTCCCGACCAGGATCCCGATGAGCAGGGCCAGGGCGAAGTCGGCCAGCGTGTCCCCGCCCAGGACGTACAGGGCGACCAGGATCATGATCGCCCCGAGACCGGTGTTGATCGTCCTCGGGACGGTCTGCAGGCAGGCATCGTTGGTGATCAGATCCAGCGGCTCACCCGGGCGCTCCGCCCGCTGCTCGCGTATGCGGTCGAAGATCACGACGGAGTCGTTGATCGAGTACCCGATGACGGTGAGCAGGGCCGCCAGGAACACGCCGTCGAGAGTCCTCCCAAACCAGGCGAAGATCCCGATCACGATGATCACGTCGTGGAACATCGAAGCCACCGCGGCCAAGCCGACGGTCCATCGGAAGCGGATTGCCAGGTAGGCGAGCTGCACGAGAAGGGCGAGACCCAGTGCGATCAGGGCCCGGTTGCGGATCTCCCGGCCCAGGGTGGGCCCGACGAACTGGTCACGGACAATGTCCACCTCTCCGCCTCTTCCCGCCACTGCATCTTCGACCAACTGCTCCTGATCCTCGTCGAGCTGTTCGGTCCTGATGACGATGTTGCCCTGTCCCGTCTCCTGGATCAGGGCTCGAGGCAGACCCTCTGCCGCCAGGTCCTGGCGCAACTCGTCGAGGTCTACCGGCTGGGTGACCGTGAACTCCACCAGCCGCCCCCCGAGGAACTCGAGCCCGAAGTTGAGCCCTTGGGATATCGGCCCGGCGATCGCGATCAGCACTGCCGCTCCGGAGATGATCAGCCAGCGTCGCGGCTTGGCGAACAGGTTGATGCCCGAGGTCTTGAGCCATTCCTGGAGCGAGCGCCCAACGTTCATTCCCATCAGGTCGGGGCGGTTCTGGAGGGCGTTGGAGCGTGAGATCACCTCGAGCAGCACCCGGGTCACCACCAATGCGGAGAACATCGACGCCAGGACACCGACGGTCAGCGTCACGCCGAACCCCCGCACCGCCCCGGAGGCGAAGAAGAAGAGCAGGATCGCAGCCAGCAGGGTGGTCACGTTGGCGTCGGCGATGGCGCTCCAAGCCCGTTGGAACCCGGCCAGGATCGACCTCCCCAGGGAGGGATCGACGACGTATTCCTCCTTGGCCCTCTCGTAGACGAGGACGTTGGCGTCGACTGCCATTCCGATGGCCAGGATGAACCCGGCGATCCCGGGGAGGGTGAGTGTCGCCCCGATCCAGACCAGGACCGCATACGAGATGAGGCCATACGCCAGCAATGAGATCGCCGCGACCAGGCCCATGATCCGGTAGTAGAGGATCATGTAGAGGATGGTCAGGCCTGCGCCGATCAACGCGGCTTGCAGGCTGGCGTCGATGGCGGCCTCCCCGAGCGAAGGGCCGATCGTCCCCTGCTCGATGACCTCGACCGGCACCGGGAGGGCGCCCGCCCGCACCAGCAGGGCCAGCTCCCCGGCGCTCTCCTCGTCGAAGCTGCCCGTGATCAGGGTGGCCCCACCGGTGATGCCCACATCGCACTGCACCGAGGGCGACACTCCGGGGCTGGATAGCACCGTCTCGTCGAGCACGATCGCGACTCTGCGGTGGGGGTCACCGGGTGGGGCGCAGGCCGCCTCTGCGGTGAGATCGGCCCACTTCTGCTCACCGTCGGACCGGAACTGGATCGACACCGCCCACAGGCCGCTGCCCTGGCTGTCGAATATCGAAGTGGCGTTCTCCACCTCGTCACCGGTGACCGCGGCCGGCCCGAGCACCAGGTTCTCACCTTCCTCACCGGGCAGGACCAAGCCTTCCTCATCGTCGGGAACCGTGCCGGTGGTCACTACATCGAGCACCGGGTGGAAGGTCAGCTGTGCGGTGCGCCCGATGACCTCCAGCGCCTCGTCGGGATCGTCGACGCCAGGCAGTTCGATGATGATGCGGCGGTCACCGGAGATCTGCAGGGTGGGCTCGGCCACTCCGAAGGCGTCGACCCGCCGCCGGAGGACTTCGAGGGTGCGCCCGGTCACGTCGCTGTCCACTTCGATGTCCGGTGTGTCCTGCGCCTCGAGCACTATCTGAGTGCCGCCACGCAAGTCGAGCCCGAGCTTGATCGGTGTGGTCAAGACCATGAACACGGCCGCACCTATCGACACGACGGTCAGGAATAGGCGCCACCGGGACACTTTGGGCATTGCGCTTGTTCCCTTCAAGAGCCCGTCGCAGCCTGTGCATGCTATCGCCATCGGCTTCGGATGCCAGATCGCGCCGGAGGGCCCGAGGTGCCCCCAGGCGGTGCAGAGCTCGGCGACTGCAATGGCCCGGGCTGTCAGAAATTCGGACCCGGTATCCTCTTTTCATGCGTGACAAAGTCACCGTCCCCGCGATCCGTGAGCGCAAGGGCGGCCCAAAGATCAGCATGGTCACGGCCTACGACTACCCGGGTGCGATCATCGCCGACCGTGCCGGGGTCGACGTCGTCCTCGTCGGCGATTCGGCGGCAAACGTCGTGCACGGGATGGGTACCACCCTCGAGTTCGGCCTCGAGGAGACCCTGATGCACGCCCGGGCGGTGAAACGAGCCGAGCCCCGGGCGTTGTTCGTGGTCGACATGCCCTGGCTCAGCTTCCACGTCTCACCCGAGGAGACGGTTCGCAATGCAGGTCGAATCGTGCAGGAAGGAGGAGCCGAAGCGGTGAAGCTGGAGGGCGGGCGTAAGCGCATCCCGATGATCGAGCGGATCCTCGACGCGGAGATCCCGGTGATGGGCCATCTCGGGCTCACCCCCCAATCGGTCCATGCCATGGGCGGCTTCAAGGTCCAAGGGAAGATGGTCGACGCCGCCCAGGAGATGATCGAAGACGCCATCGCCATTGCCGACGCCGGCTGCTTCTCGATCGTGATCGAAGGAGTTCCCGCCATTCTCGGCGAGCTGATCACCAAGGAGGTCGATGTTCCAACCATCGGCATCGGCGCCGGGCCGTCCACCGACGGTCAGGTGCTCGTCTTCCACGATGTCCTCGGCCTCGGCTCGGGAAGCTATCCCAAGTTCGTGCGCAGCTACGCCAACCTCGCCGACGATGCCGTTGCCGCACTGGAGCGTTACGTGGCCGACGTCGGCTCCGGCAGTTTTCCCGCCGAAGAGGAGAGCTACCACGTGTCGGAGGAGATCGCCGCCGAGATGCTGAAGGGGCGATCTTCCGGGTAGCGCCTCTCCTCCTGTTGGCGCTCGGGGTGGCGGCGTGCAGCGGCGAGCCCGTCGGCGAGGTGCTTGCGAAGGCCACGGCCACCGTTGGCGACGACGAGCTCCGGGTCTGGGTGGCCGACGAGGCGGAGGAGAGGGCCCAGGGGCTGCGTGGGGTCGAGCGGCTGCCGTCGGGTCTCGACGGGATGCTCTTTGTCTTCGCGACCCCCACGTCCGCGGTGTTCGTCATGGAGGACACGCTGATGCCACTCGACGTGTGGTTCTTCGACGAGGAGGGGCTGCTCGTGGGGTCTCATGAGATGACTCCCTGCTCCCGCCAGCCCTGCGTCCGCTACCCGACTCCCGGCCCCGTTGCCTGGGCGATGGAGACCCCCCTCGGCGAACGTGACTTCCAGCCCGGCATGCAACTCACGACTTCGGCATCCAGCTGAGATTCCCCTACAATGGTGTCTCCGCACCGACGTCTCGCGCCGTTCGGTTGCGTAATACCCCTGCTCCACCTGCTTGGTGGGGCCTTCCAACCGGATGTCCACAGGAGGTCACATGCGCGGCTATGAAGTAATGACGATTCATCGGCCCGATCTCGCCGAAGACGAGATCGAGGCCAAGATCGGCGAGTTGGAGACGCATCTCTCGGGTCAAGGGGCCAGCGTCGACGGGCACGACCTCTGGGGGAAGCGCCGGTTCGCCTACGAGATAGACCATCTCTCCGAGGGTTACTACACAGTGGTCACGTTCAAGGCAGAAGCGGCTGCCGTCGACTCACTCGATCGCATGCTGTCGCTGGCCGACGAAGTGGTTCGACACAAGATCGTGCGCAAAGGCGCATGACTGGAATCGGTCCCAACGGTGCGGCATGATCGGCACCGGGACGTGAGAAGAGGAGATTTCGAATGTCGAACAACGTCACATTGATAGGAAACCTGGTCGACGACCCGGAGTTGCGCTTCACCCCTTCAGGGGTGGCGATGGCCAAGGTCCGTCTCGCCGTCAACCGGCGCTGGCGTGGCAGCGACGGTGAATGGCAGGAGGACACCAGCTTCTTCACCGGCACCGTCTGGCGGGAGCAGGCCGAGAGCGCGGCGGAGTCCTTGCAGAAGGGGACCCGGGTGATCGTTACCGGTCGTCTGGAGCAGCGATCGTGGGAGACCGACCAGGGTGACAAGCGGTCCGTGGTCGAGATCCAGATCGATGAGATCGGTCCCTCCCTGCGCTGGGCGACCGCCTCGGTGAACAAGACCCAGCGCTCCGGCGGCGATTGGAGTGGCGGCGGTGGCCAGGCCGGTGGCGGCCAGGGCAGCGACGTCCCGCCGGCGCCGGTGGCACGTGACAACTACGGGCCCGACGAGGCCCCGTTCTGATCAGGAGTTGAGCTGAATGGCGAGAAAGAGCACCAACAACCCGCGTCCCAAGCGGCGTCGGGGGATGGAGATGAGGAGGGGCCGGCCCAAGCCGTGCGCCTTCTGCCTGCAGAAGGTCGATCACATCGACTGGAAGGACGTCTCCGTTCTGCGCAAGTACATGTCCGATCGGGGCAAGATCCGGGGACGCCGTGTCAACGGCAACTGCCCGACGCACCAGCGAGCCGTCGCCAACGCCATCAAGAATGCGCGTGAGATGGCCCTGCTGCCGTACCTCAACACCAGATGAAGCTGATCCTCATCTCCGATGTGAGCGAGTTGGGCAAGCGTGGTGACGTGGTCGAGGTTGCCGAGGGTTATGCCCGGAACTTCCTGCTGCCGCGGAAGAAGGCGGTGAAGGCGAACGAGGGCGCCCTCGCCCAGGCGGAAGCGACACGCGAGGCCCGAATCGAGACCGAGCGGAAGGCCAAGGACGAGGCGGAGCGGGTTGCCACCCAGCTCGTCGGGAGCAGGGTGGTGATCGCGGCCCAGGCCGGCGACGAGGGCCAGCTCTACGGCTCTGTCGGCATCGCCGACATCGTGGAGGGTGTCCGCCGCTTCACCGGAGTCGAGTTGGACCGCGCCACGGTCGAGATCCCGAAGCCGATCAAGGCGATCGGTCTCCACGAGATCACCATCAACCTCCACCCCGAAGTCGAGTTCCCCCTCACCCTGGACGTGATCCCAGCTACCTGAAGAGCGCTTACCTGAGGTACGTGGCGCCATATATGGC
>JBOGEU010000545.1:0-1007 GCA_050741995.1 Acidimicrobiia bacterium
CCACCGGGGAGCCGGAGGCGGCGGCGCTCAGCGCCGAGGTCCTCGCCGGGTTCGGCTTCATCAACATGACCCTGGCCGACCCGGTGATCAAGGCCCGCTGGTTCGACCTGCCCAAGCCCCGGGAGCTGGCCGGAATCGTCGGCTTCGACCCGTCGGAGGCCTGGGATGGCGACCTGGGCGGTGTCGACTTGACCGAGGAGGAGCTCGCCCTCCTCCGTGAGCTCGCCTCCGGGATTCGTTCCGACTCCGGTGAGGTGGGCAGCCTGCTCGCCAGATTGGGAGTCGACACCGAGACGGAAGCCATCGAGTACGCGATCAAGGCCGGGGTGACATGGCACTGAGAGTGGTCATCGACCGACGCCGCTGCATCGGCGCCGGCAGCTGCGTCGTCCTCGCCCCGTCGACGTTCCAATGGAGAAAGGGCGACTTTCTCAAGCCGGAGGTGCTCGACCTGTCCACGGTGGACGAGGACACCTTGCGCGAGGTGGTGGCCGCCTGTCCTACCCAGGCCATCGTCCTCGAAGAGATGGTGGAATCGCTCGAGGACGCCTAATGCTCCGGCTCGCAAGCCGGAGATGACGAACTCACCCTGGGCTCAGACGCACATGAACGTCAAGGACCCCTTCGTGAACTATTTCATCGTGTTGATTGATGACGTCCACCTCGCGCACGACGAGGCCAACCTGCTCGTTGACCGGTTCCAGGTCGGATATACGGATACGGCACCTGAGAGTGTCACCAACCAGGATCGGGCCCAGCGCGCGCCAGGTCAACCCGATCAGAGCCACCCCTGTTCGATCGAAGATGCCAAGACCTGCGATGAGTCCTGAGGCCACCGCAATCACCAGATTGGTCTGAGGGACGAGTCCGGGCAGACCCAACCCACGGCAGTATTCGATGTCGGTATGGAGCGGATTGAGGTCACCGGACAGAGCGGCGAACGCGATGACGTCCTGCTCGGTGATGACCCGGACGGGTGTCAGCCATTCATCCCCGGTATTGAACTC
>JBOGEU010000546.1:0-3171 GCA_050741995.1 Acidimicrobiia bacterium
GGGTCCACGGTGAAACCGCCGGGCGGCATGTCGATAGCCATTTCCTTGTCTTTTTGGTCCTTTGAGTCCTTGTTCTCCTTGATCTCCGTCATTTCCTTCTGCTCGTTCTTGTTCTCTTTCCACTCATCCTTGTCTTTGAGCCCGGCCTTGGGGTCATAGACCTCGGGCCAGGGCTTGTCGAAGAAGTTCTTTGAGGGCGTGGCCCACGGATCGGGCCATCCGGTTCCGAGCGAGGCGGCCCCGGCCATGGGCCCGGCCCCGTATTCCGGCGGTCTGAAATCGGGCGGCAGGTCGAACCCCTCTCCCTGTGCCCCCTTCTCCACATGGCCCTTCTCACGAGCGAAACGCTTGATGGGGCCTTCCCACTCGAGCTTTTCCAGCTTCTCCTTCTCGAACTTCTCCTTCTCCGGCTTCTCCCACTTGAGGCGCCACTTGACGTCCTCGGGGAACTCGGGCTTGGTGATCTCCTTGCCGATCTCCTTGATGATCTCCTTGTGCCAGGTCTTGTTCGAGCAAAGCTTTATGTCGAGCTCGCTGAGCACCTTGGCGAAGGGGTTGGCTACCCCGCGGGTGCCGGCGCTGTTGCCCGCGAAGTAGAGCCCGACCACCTTGCGATCGTCGTCGACCACCACCGAGCCGGAGTCGCCGTTGGTCCCGAACATCGTGCTCGGGGCCTTGACCGCGATGCGGACCTGGTCGACGAGAGTCACGGATCCCAGTCCGTCCCCGTAGTTGATCGTCGTCGTGTAGTCGACCGAGATCACTTCGCCATGGGTGAGCTCCGTGGTCCGGCCCCGTTTTCTCACCGACATTCCCACGGTTGCGGCCCTGGTCCCGGCGACGTCACCGATGTCGAGAATCTCGCAGTTGTGGGGGCGGCCGTCTATCGAGATCACCGCACCGTCGACGTTGGCGCTGAGCACTCCTCGTTCGAGTTGGCCGAAGCGATCGGTCGGGCAACTGCCCCCGTCGTTTCTGGCCGGTTGGGCCATGGCATCGCCGACGCTCCAGGTGTCGTCCACGGCGGCCACATGGAAGTTGGTCAGCGCCATTGCATCGTTCGTCGTGTTGTCTCGGACCATCACGCCCAAGGTCCCCACGGTGATATACCAGCCGGCCGTCGCGACGTCGGGAGGCACCATGTAGATCGAGCGACATGGCCCGATGCTCATCCCACCTTCGAGGGTCGTCTAGCGGGTCGTGTCGACCAGGACCTCGTCGTCGGCGAGCTTGATCAGGGCCGGGTGCAGAACGTCCGGCTCCTCTTCTTGGACGTCCGTCTTTACTCCCTCGACCACCGGAGGCACGGTGTTCTTCGCCGCGACGTTCTTCTTCTGGTCCACGTAGACCACGATCGAGAGCTCACCGGTGGGTTTGCCATCGGTGATCTTCTCGCCGATGTCGACGGCGTGGACGTTGGGCAGGGCGAGCAGTTCCTCCTCGATCCGTTTCTTGACCCTTCGAATCGACTCACGAGACGTGTCGTCTGCCATCTGCTCCTCCTTGAAGAACTACCGGCTCTCACCGTCGATATATACGTTGCCCGGAGTCTTGGCTATGACGGGTGGTGGCGGATTTCTGCCGAATTTGGCGGTCTTCTGCCAACACCTGATCCGGAGGGTGTATTTTCGGAGGCTGTCGCAGGCTCTGGGAGGTGTGTGCGAATAGGAGCTTTCCGGTGTCAGCACCCGTTGCCGCAGTCAACGCCCCGATCCTGGTCGTTCTCGGCCTAACCAAGGCCCTCGAGGCGTCCGGCTACTTTCTGGAGCCGGTCGACGACCCGCTCCGCTGGGCTGTGATTCACCCGCAGGGAGCCATGTTGGTGGCAGTCCGGGACGACAGCGACACCCAGCTTCTACTCGACCTCACGTCCGAAGTGCCAACCCTGACGGTTGTGGCACTCCTCGAGCCCCAGTCAGCGGAACGGTCGCAGGTGTGCATCGGCGCAGGAGCGAGAGGGTGCGTCTCGACTGATTGGAGCGGCCAGGATGTGGTGCTGGCTCTGGACGCCGGTTTGCGTGGAATGGCAATCCTCCCAGCGGGCCTCGCCAGGAGCCTCGCGTCCACGGAGGGGGACCGCACCCGCGCTCGGGCCCTGACCAGCTGGCAACAGTCCTGGCTGCGAGAGCTCGCTTCCGGCACGACCGTGCACGATCTCGCCTCCCAGGTCGGCTTCTCCGAGCGGGAGATGTACCGGCGGCTGCGACTGACCTACAGGGCGATGGGAGTTCGAACCAGGACCGAGGCCCTGATCCTGGCTTCTGCGTCGGGAATGCTCGAGGGCCTCTAGGTGTGGCCCACCGGAGGCTTAGCTCGAGCGTGCCGTCTCCTGCCGACGCGAGCTCGGGATGAGCAGTCGAGAATCATCAACGCGTCCCGTTTCCCTATCGCGTCCCTCCGGTCCTGGTTAGTCCTTCAACTCCACCCCGATCACCATCAGATCATCGGGTCCGGGATTCTCAAGGGTGTGTTGCGGCGTTCCATCCGACCACTGCACCGGAGGCATGACGCGAGGGGGTTGCACGGTGCGGGTGTCGACCAAGACCTGGCAGTCGCCGTTGCGTCGAACAAAATGGGATCCGGATATCACGTAAAGCAGAGCGGGGAGCACATGGGTATGAAGCGGCGTCGTCTCCCCAGCCTTCACGGAGGTCTCGAGCACTCGCACGCGTTCGTTTTCGAACAAGACCCAGTGATGGTCCGGGATCGGCAATTACCCCGTCGAGCGGGTCCGGCCAACCATCAGACGATCCAGTGGTCACGATCGCCAGCGCTCCAGGTCCTTTGCGCTCAGCGGAGCTGGTCGATCGGGCTGGCTTTCGATTTCGACAGTCGCCCGCCGGTCACTGGACCCTTGCATCCCTTCAAGGACCTCGAGTGCGTGGAAGGCGAGGGCACTATTGGTGCGGTGAGGCCTTCCCTCGTTCGCCTCAAGGAGGTCGACCACGCCCAGCCCGCGCACCTTCTCGCTCGGCTCCAACTGCATAGGAGCGAACACCGGCTCGATTTCACTCCACTTCTCATCGTCGTGGAGTCTGATTTCGACGGGCCCGTCGTACCAGTTGGGATGAGGGAGGCTCATCGTGCCCAGCGAGCCGTAGATCTCGATCGCAGGAAGACGATGGCTCCACACGTCGAAGCTGCCGATGAAGGTGCCGAGTACTCCTGAGG
>JBOGEU010000547.1:0-3679 GCA_050741995.1 Acidimicrobiia bacterium
CTTCCGAGAAGCCGTCGGCAGCGTCGGTAGCCACCAGATTGGGGACTTCGAGCCAGGCGAGCTCGAAGTCGGCCTGCAGTCGGTCGACTTCCGCCCCTGCCTCCTTGACACGGGCTGCCAGGTCGGCCACCTCGGCGATGGCCTTCTCCTTGGCCTCGCCCTGGAGGGTGGCGATCTCCCGCCCGGCATCTTTCTGGGCCGCCCTCAGGTCCTCGGCCTGGCGACGGACGCTGCGCAGGGACGAGTCCATCTCGATCAGTGCTTCGAGGTCGATCTTGGACCCGCGGCGTGCCAGGGACCCTCGAATGACCTCGGGATCGTCTCTGAGCAGGCGAGGGTCGATCATCGGAGCGTCGATGGTAGAGCCATGGCTCAGTCGCCCTCGCCCTCGTTCACGGTGAACACCACCCCGAGCATGTTGTCCTCGAAGTCGAGGTCGTCACCGAGGACCTTGATCTCGGCCACCACCTCGTAGGAGGTGCCGGCTTGTACCTCGAGGTCGTCGAAGACCACCGCAGTCTGCGCTCCGGGCTCGAGGACGGGGACCATCTCGGTGAGGACGACCGGATCTGAGGCTCCGCTCAGGGTCAGCTCGATGGGCTCGGGCACACTCTCCATGTTGCCCATGTTGGAGACCACCACCGAGAACGACACGGTGTCGCCGGCCGGAACCACCGGCTGATCGGACGGGTTCACCACCCACAGCGGGTCGGACACGATCTGGCTCACGGTGAGGCCAGGCCGCAATGCGATCGCGCTGTTGACCGAGCGGGCGGCCCCGACGTACGCCGAGGACAGGCTGAGCATCTCACCCTCGGCCGGGACCATCACCACGTCGGGCATCGGCGCCACGGGGTCAGGGACATTCTCGGTTTCGAGCTCCCGCACCAGATCGGTATAGAGACGGTCACCCGCCCGAAGCTCGACCAAGGCATTGGCGATGTTGTCGACAGCCACGGTGCTGTTGGGATCGTCGGCGGCGGCGAGGATCCCCGACGTGAACCCGCTCACCCCCACGGTCCAGGCTTCTATCGCCTGACGATAGAGCGCATTGGCCGCGACCAGGGACTCGGAGGGTGGTCCCGCCTCGGCCACGGCCATGGCGACCTCGAGGTCGGCGCGGATGGCATCGGTGGCAGTGACCAGCTCGGTCCGCTCGATGCGGGAGAGCCTGGAGATGACGACGCGCAACGAGTCCCCGCCGATCGCCAGATCGCCGGCCTGATCGTGCACGGTGTCGAGGTATTCGAGCTCGGCGCGGGTGTCGTCGCCAGCACTTGTCACCACCACCGCAACCACTGCCGCCGCAGTGAGGACGGCCGGCCATAGCAGGCGGCCCAGGAACCGTCTTCTGGGCCTAGGTGGGTCGAGGATCACTGTCTGAGGCTGAGAAGTCGGTCGATGAGCACTCTTCGAGACCACCTGGGTGTGTTGGGGGAGACACTCGGTCGCCCCTCCTTGAAATCACTGTGGGCGAGGGGGGACTTGAACCCCCACGATCTTGCGATCACAAGAACCTGAATCCGATCACGCCCGTTCTGAGCAGTACCGGACTGTACTGAAAGGTCCGTGTTTGCAGGCATTCTTGCCAGTTCGGGATCCGGATCGTATCAGGCCCTATCGCCCCTACTAGCCCGTTGGGTTGCAGTTTGGTTGCAGTCGGGAGGTCGGGTTCGAGCGCGCCAGGACCGTCGGCCGTGGGAAGAGCAGCGTGCCATGGCGAGGGTCGACTCGAGTCACTCGTCGCCGACGAGTAGAGCGACATTAAGGCGAGCAGACTCCTCACGAAGAGTGGCGAGGATCACCTTCCAGCGCCACGCTGGAAGTCATGCCGATCTCGTGCACCCTCAGATATGAGCGAAATCGCCCGGGATCTGTTGATCTGCGCTAGCTTTTCCGAGCCGAGTCGTAGGGTGGGCCTGCTCAAGCTCTCCAGGCTGTGACCTGAGCTGTCGGAGGTTGCCCTCCGGCTGCAGCGGTAGGAGCCGGGGGCTGCTTCCCAGGACAACGAGCCCTCGGTCGGCGGGTACCGAGATCTGCGTCACTTGAAAGCGTTTAGTCTGCCGCCATGATCAGTGGTGCCCACGTCATCCTCTACAGCACCGACACCGCGGCCGACCGCGCGTTTTTCCGCGACGTCCTCGAATGGCCTTATGTCGACGCGGGAGACGGCTGGCTGATCTTCGGGCTGCCGCCGGCGGAGATCGCCGTGCACCCGACCGACGGCCCGGAGTCGCACGAGGTCTTCTTCATGTGCGACGACGTGGACCAGACGATGGCAGAGCTGACCGGCAAGGGCGTCGAGTTCACCGAGCCGGTCACCGAGGTCGGCTGGGGCCGGCTGACCCGGCTCCAGCTCCCCGGCGGGGGCACGGTCGGCGTCTACGAACCGAGGCACCCGCGCGCCACGGACCTCTAGGCCGTACGGGTCAAGAGTTGGCAATTGCAACCCGCACACAGTTGCCGATATCGCGCACTCCCTGAGTGATCGTTATCCGCTCAGAATTGTTGCTCTCGCGCAGCTTGCCGGAGAGTGGTTAGCGTCGGAGTTCGCAAGCAGGCTGGCCGCTAATCGGAGTCGGGGTCGGATTTGACCTCGGACCTGAAGCCTAGGGCTGAGCCGAGCCAGGCGAGGAAGTCGCGCGGCACGACGCCGAGACGGATCCCGATCCCAGCCGTCAGCCACCACCCCGCGATGGCTGGGATGAGCCACACGATACCGATGGCGAACTCGCGCACCCACAAGGCGCTGAGGGCGGCCTGCAGCGCACTCAAGGCCCACAGAGCGCCCGCGACATAGACGCCCAGGGCCACCGGTCGGCGCCAGCCAATCCGTCGTTTCTGGTCGACGGCTGCACTCTAATTGACTGCTGGTGTACCTCCAAAGGTGGTGCAGGAGCGGCTCGGGCACTCCTCGATCTCGATCACGATGGACCGCTACAGCTATGTGATCGAAGGGATGGACCGCGCCGCGGCCGAGGCTGTCGCCGCCCTCATCGAACAGTCGTCCGGTTAAGGCCGAGCAACGCACTCCTTCCTCCCTGGGCTTGATCCGCCACCAGGACATCTAGAATCGGGTGAGATCGTGAACTATCGGGACCGCATTACGACCGAACCGGGCAAGCGGGGAGGCAAGCCCATCATTCGAGGGCTACGCATCACTGTGTATGACGTCCTCGACTACCTCGCGTCCGGCATGAGCGAAGAGGAGATCCTCAGCGACTTCCCCGAGCTCGAGCAGGAGGACATTCGGGCATGTCTGGCGTTCGCTGCTGATCGTGAACGCAAGCTTGTCTCCGGCGCGTGAAGCTCCTCCTCGATGCGAACATCTCGCGTCGGCTGATACCTCGAATCTCTGAGACCTTCCCCGAATCGTCGCATGTGGCCTTGCTCGATCTTGGCGATGCGACCGACGACGAGATTTGGAGGTATGCGCTCGATCACGGATTCGCCATCGTGTCGAAGGACGAAGACTTCCACCAGAGGGCGTTGGTGTCCGGGCCCCCACCCAAAGTGATCTGGGTCCGGTTGGGCAACTGCACGACGAGCGACATCGAGCAGCCGATCGATAGTGGCCACGACACGATCGTGGCATTCCTCGAGGACGAAAGGGCGTCCTTCCTCACCCTCGACTGAGGGGCTCAGACGGCCCTGATCGAACACTCGTGCGATTGAAAGG
>JBOGEU010000548.1:0-8522 GCA_050741995.1 Acidimicrobiia bacterium
ACCAAGCGGCGCCTGTTCTGCCGCCCGGGGGGATCGAGAATGTCTTGACGCTGGGGAGTCGACCATGACCACCGGAGACAGCCTCCGCCTCGACGCATCGGCGAAGCGGCGGATCACCGCCGTCGATCTGGTACGGGATGTGTTGCGCGCCGCCATCCTGCGTGGTGACCTACCGGGTGGGTCGCGTCTGGTGCAGACCGAGATAGCCACCCAGCTCGCGGTCAGCACCACCCCGGTGCGCGAAGCCATGAGAGATCTCGCCAGCGAGGGGCTGATCACACTCGACAGCCATCGCATCGGCACCGTTCGCCTCCCGGATTGGGATGAGATGGTCGAGATCATCGCCATCCGGCGCCTGCTCGAGGACTATGCGGTCCGGCAGGCCATGTCCAACATCACCAAGTCCGACCTCGAACGGGCCCGGGTCATGGCCGACGATCTCTCACGCGAAGAGGATCTGGGGTCCTGGGTGCAGAAGAACAGCCAATTCCATTCCATTTTCCACCACGCGACCGGCACCAAGCGGTTGGGCAGCATGCTCCAGGCACTCGAGGAGGCCGGTGGGGTGTTCGTGGCCCAGGCCCAGCGTCTCCACCCCGAGATCAGGAGACGGGCGATCGCCGATCATTTCGCCCTGCTCGAAGCCTATGAGCAGAACGACCAGGGTCGAGCCATCGAGATCCAGCAGGGGCACATCAACCTGCCGCTGGAGGCCGCAGAGCTCGACGCCGGCTCGCCGGGAGCAGGCCAGGCCCGGGATCAGGCCCAGAGCGAGGCGTAGTCCTCCTTCACCTTGGCCAGACCGCTGGTGACCAGCTTCACGTCGTTGGTCGCCGAGATGAGCGTGCACCCCTTCTCGACCAGCATCGCCGCATAGCTCGGCGACGGTGTCACCGCTCCCCAATGCTTTCCGTGGTCGCGACATGCGGCGGCCACCCGCTCGATCGCATCCATCGACGGCTTTCCGGTGAAATCCCCGATGACGCCCACCGCCTGGGAAAGGTCCGATGGCCCCACAAAGAGAAGGTCCACGCCGTCGATGGCGGCGATGGCGTCGGCCTCCTCCACCGCCTGGGCGGTCTCGATCTGGATGGCGACGAAGGTGTCCCGGTTGGATCGCTCGGCGAACTCGGCCAGGGGAACCGAGCCATATCCGCCGTCGTAGCCGAGAGAGTTGAGGCCGCGCCGGCCCCGGGGAGCGTACTTCGCCCAGGTGACGAACTCCTCGGCCTGATGAGCGGAGGCGATCTGGGCGGCCATGACCCCGGTGGCGCCGCTCTCGAAACAGCGAGTGACAGTCGCATAGTCGGTCGGTGGAACCCGCACGAAGCAGTCGAGGTCATTCGCCATGCCGGCGGTGGCCGCGATCTCGATGTCATGTGTGGTGAGACCGGAGTGCTCGACGTCGATCCAGAAGCCGTCGAAGCCGCCCTGCATCCCCAGGTAGTGGATGATGTTGTGATGGAACATCCGTCCCACGGCGAACACCACCAACCGCTCTCCACGCTGCAGGCGGGTCTTGATCAAATCGGGCATGGTCCTGTCTCCATCATCGCCAGTCATCGCCCCGGTCACCGGGAAAGGGGCATTTCCGTAGAATGTATAATGCAGGCTATGAAGTGGTCCAATCGACCACTGACGCCGCGGTGGCCCCCACCCGGCGAGTCATCCGAGGAGAGCCCATTCCGATGCCCGTGATCGACATGCACGCCCATGTGACCCCCGAGCGCTACAAGAAGGCGATCGCAGAGCGGGGAGAATGGCACGGGCTCGACGCGGTTCCCGGCGAGCTCGGTCTGGGCGGATTCGACAAGTCCCTGTCCCAGCGTCTCGACGACATGGACGCTCAAGGTGTCGACATGCAGCTGATCACACCGACGGTGGGCTTCTACCAGTACGGCAATGAGCTCGAGGTGACGAAGCGGATCGCCGGCGAGTGCAACGACGAGATCGCCGAGGTGGTCGAGCAGCACCCGACCCGTTTCGCCGGGTTGGCCACATTGCCGATGCAGGACCCGCCGAGCGCGATCGCCGAGTTGGAGCGCGCCATGTCCGATCTGCGGCTCGAGGGGGTGATCCTCAGCGACCATGTGGCCGGAAGGACCTACGACGAGCCCGACTTCCTCCCTTTTTTCCAGGCAGCCGAGGAGCTGGGGGCAATCCTGTTCTTTCACCAGGGTGGCGACACCGTGGTCAACCACCGCATTCGGCGCTACAAGCTGGGGAACGCGGTGGGGAATCTGACCGAGCGCGCCCTGGTCTACGCAACCCTGATCTTCGGCGGCATCATGGACCGCTGCCCTGATCTCAAGCCGTACCTCGCCCACGGAGGTGGTTTCACCACGTTCGGGGTGGCGAGGATGGACAAGGTGGCCGGGGCCTTGGAGGAGGGCCCCGCCGACGGGCTCGTCCCACCTTTCGGTCAGAACGACGGGTTCTCCCAGGCCCTCCCACCCAGCTCCTATCTCGATCGCTTCTATTACGACTGCTGCACCTACAGCGGCCCCGCCCTTCGCTTCCTCATCGATGCGGTGGGCATCGACAGGGTGGTCCTCGGCACCGACTACCCGGCCCCGATGCTGCTTCACGATGCGGTCAATTGGGTCGGCGGCCTGACCGAGCTGACAGCGTCAGAGAAGGACGCCATCCTCTCCACCAACGCCACGAGATTCTTGGGCCTCTGATGGAGCGGCTTGGTTGGGGAGTAATCGGGATCGGCAACATCGTCCAGGGCACGATCGCCCCTGCCATGGTCGCCGAGCCTGAATGTGACCTGGTGGCGGCAGTGAGCCGGGATCAGGGCCGCGCCGACGACTTCGCCCGCCGGTTCGGGGCCGATTTCGCCTACACCAGCTACGACGAGATGCTGGCCAACCCCGCGGTCCAGGCGGTGTTCATCGCCACTCCGAACCGGTTCCACCCGGAACAGGTGATCAGTGCGGCGCTGGCGGGGAAACACGTGCTCTGCGACAAGCCGCTTGCCATCGACCCCCAAGAGGCGCAACGGGCGCTCGATGCGTGCACTTCGGCCGGAGTCAAGCTCGGGGTCAACTTCCACAACCGACATCTTCCTTGGGTCCAGGACGTCAAGCGCATGATTGGCGACGGGGTCGTCGGCGACGTCGAGATGGTCCAGCTACAGGTGAGCTCCGGCCCCCGCCATTACGACAATTGGCGCGCCGATCCCGAGATCGCCGGTTTGGGCACTGTGCACAACGTGGGGGTCCACGGGCTCGACTTCCTCCGGGTGATCATCGACTCGGATCCCGTGGAGGTGATGGCGGTCTTCGACAACAGCCCCGATACCGGGCAGATCGAGATGCTGGCACTGCTCACGATGCGCTTCTCCAACGGGACGCTGGTCCAGTACAACGCCAACGAGAGGCTCCATGACCCTCTCAACGACATCGCCATCTACGGGACGGAGGGGCGGATCGTGGGCCGTTCGCTCACCCGGTCCCGAAGCGACGGTGATCTGGCGGTTCTCACCGATCACGGGGAGACGATCACCCGGTATCCCGCTCCCGAGGCCCACCGTCTGGGCGTGGCTGCTTTCACCCACGCCGTCCTCAACGGCGAGGAGCCGGATGCCTCAGGTCTCGACGGTCTGCGCAGTGCTCAGATCTGTGAGGCGATAGCCCGCTCGGCACGTGAGAGACGTGTGACGGAAGTCGTCTACTGACTTTGACCGAGCCCGCCGACCTCGCCGATCTCGAGACCATCGACCAGGTCATCGCACGCGCCCGTGAGGTGGCCGATCCGAGCTCGTTCACCTGGGCGGCCGCCGGGGCCGGGCAGGGAGTGACGCACTCCAGGAACTCGGCCGCCCTCAACCGGCTTGCATTGGTCCCGAGGTTGATGCGCGACACGGGCGATGTCGACATGTCCTCGTCTTTCGTCGGGGTGCCGCTGGGGATGCCGGTCATGGCCGCCCCGGTGGGAGCACTCGGGATCTTCGACCCGGGCGATGCCCACGCGGCGGCCATCGCCGCCACCGAGATGGGGACCTCGGCGATCTGCTCCACACTCGCAACCTCGTCGTGGGAGGAGGTGGCAGCGACCGCCCCGGGCCAGCATCTGTTTCAGCTGTATGTGCTCGGGGACAGATCCTGGATCGTTGACGTGCTGGCCCGGGTGGGTCAGGCAGGCTTTGCAGGGATCTGCCTCACCGCGGACACGCCGGTGATCGCCAGACGAGACCAGAGTCTGGAGAACGGATACACCTGGAGCGCTCGCCCCGAGGGCTCGCCGAATCTGATCCGCCACGGCATGGACTACTCGTTTCGACCGAAGTTCACCTGGCCCGATCTCGAGTGGCTCTGCCGGCAGACCGACCTCCCGGTGATCGTCAAGGGAGTCATGACCCCGGCAGACGCGGTGGAGGCCGTCGCTCGCGGCGCCTCCGGCATCTATGTCTCCAACCACGGCGGCCGGGTGGTCGACCATGGCCTGAGCACCATCGAGGTGTTGAGAGAGATCGTCGAGGCAGTCGCCGGCCGAGCCGACGTGGGCGTGGACGGTGGGTTCACCCGCGGGGCGGAGGTGTGCAAGGCCCTGGCGCTCGGGGCCCGGGCGGTCGGCATCGGCCGTCTCCAATGCTGGGGCCTGGCCATAGGCGGGGCCCGGGGGCTGGTCCGAGTGCTGGAGATCCTGCGTGACGAGATCGCCAAGACCATGGCCAACCTCGGATGCCGGACCGTCAACGACCTCACACCCGACCATGTCAGGTGGTCGATCCCGGCTCCCCCGCCCTGAGCCTTCAGTGAACGTAGATGTGTCGATTCGGCCCAGGTCCGTTCACCGAGGAATCAGACGAGACGGTCCTCCAGGCCAAACCGGGTGCCCAGGTCCCTGAGTTGGCCCAGGAGCACGTCGGAGAGGGGGATGCCGGTCACCCGTTGCTCGGCCTCGAGACGAGCGGCGCCCGCTCCGGGGAGATGGACACTCTCCTCCGGGCCCGAGGCGCGAAGTGCCCGCAGATGGTGGTCCATCGCTGTCTTGAAGTCCCCCAAGGCCCGAAACAGGTCGGGCCGCAGCACCACGATCGACTGCCCGGTGTTGGCGGCTTGACCGGGGACGGCGCGATGGTCGATGACGTCGGAGCCAAAGGCGGCGCCGTTGAGGACTCCGGCGAGCAGGCCGATGGCGATGTTGAGACCTGATCCCTTGTAGCCGCCGATCGGCACCAGAAAGCCCTCATCTGCCCGATGAGGGTCGAGGATCGGGTTCCCTTCGAGATCGACCACCCAGCCCTCGGGCATTTGCTCCCCGGTCTGGGCGAGAACCTTTATCGTGCCGTGCGAGGTGACCGTGGTGGCGATGTCGAGCAAGAGCGCCGTCTCCTCCCCCGCCGGGATGGCGATCGAGATCGGGTTGGTGCCGAGCAGCCGCTCTCTTCCACCCCACGGGGGCATCACGTTGGCACTGGCAACTGCGAAATAGATGGCAATCAGGTCATGCCGGAGAGCCATCGACGTGTACACGCCCGCCGCCCCGGCGTGATTGGAGTGGACGGTGCCCACCCAGGCGAGGCCGGAGCCGGTGGCCTTGGTTATCGCGGTCTCCACGGCGCGGGTCATCACGACCTGGCCCAAACCGTTGTCACCATCGATCAACGCGCTCACCGGTGTCTCCCGGAGGATCTCGATCCGAGGGCGCAAGTTGATTCCCCCGGCTTCGATCCGGGGCACGTATTGGGGAAGCCGGATCAGCCCGTGGCCGGTCCTGCCTCTCAAGTCGGCCTCGACCAGGCGCCGGGCGGTGATCTCGGCATCTTCCGCCGGCACGTCGAGAGCGATCAGGACATCGGCGGCGAACCGCTCCAGCCGTTCGATAGGGAACTTCACCGGGAGAACTGGTCGACGGTTTCCCCCGTGTCGGCAAAGGTACGGGTGACCTCGGTGCTCCCGTAGACCCAGAGGATCCTCATCGTCGTCGCTCCTGTGTTCACGAACCGGTGCCACTCGCCGGGCGCGATCTGCGTCGTGTCATAGGGTCGCGCCGGATGCTGTTCACCGTTCAGCTCGGCGACACCTTCTCCCTCGATGACGGTCACCTGCTCGATCGTGTTGTGACTGTGGAGCCGGATGCTGGTCCCCGGCGGAAAGCTGGTGACACCCATCGTGAAACCCTGGCCCTCGAGGGGCGCAGGTGTGAGCCTGATGCTTTCGATCCCCTCGCCGCGGGCGACCGGCTCCTCCTCGTCGAACTTGATCAATAAGGCCAATTCAGCCTCCCCTCGATCTCATGCCATGAACCTACCGCCGTTCACCGATACGGTTTGACCCGTCATGAACCCGGCCTCGGGCGATGCCAGGAACAGAACCCAATGGGCCAGCTCGTCGGGACGCTGATAACGACCGAGCGGGATGGCGGCAGCAGTCGCAGCCAGCTCCGATCGGTCACGCAATCGCTCGATCCGCTCGGTGAGAACCGCCGACGGGGCGAGGGCATTGACCGTGATCCCGTCGGCTGCGAGCTCGGAGGCCATGGCCCTGGTCAGGGCGTGCACTCCTCCCTTGGCCGCCACATAGGGTGGGGCGGTGCGCCAGCCGGCAGTCTGACCGGCCAACGAGCCGAGGTTGATGATGCGGCCGGTGTCGGAGCGTCGGATCAGCGGAAGGGCCTGCCGTGTCATCAGGAAGACCGAGGTGAGGTTCACGTCGAGGATCTTGCGCCACTCCTCGAGTGTGGTGTCCTCGATGCCCTGTGCGGTCCCGAATCCTCCGGCATTGTTGACCAGGACATCGATGCGCCCCGCCTTCTCGCCTATCTCGGCCACCGCCGCCGTGACCTGGGGCTCGGATGTCAGGTCACATCGGATGAAGGTGGAGCCGGCGATCCCGGCGGCGGCTTGGAGGCCACCCGCCTCGTCGACATCGACAAGGAACACCGTGGCTCCTGCCATCCCAAATGCGGCGGCCGTGGCATGTCCGATGCCGACCGAGGCGCCGGTGACCACCACCACCCGGTCTTCGAAGCGCCATTCGGTGCTCATGTCCCCACCATCGCGAAGAGCCCCTCGGGGACCCCCTGGTGGGCACGCTCAATGGCCGGCGCCGAGGCCTCGACGAACGCCGATCGCTCTTCGGCGGTGAGATCGACGAACTCCACACCCTCGGCCTCGAGACGTGCCCGCAGACCGGTCTCCAGCCGGGCAGCCGACTCCCGTTGGACATCGATTGCGGCCCGGGCCGCCCCGGACACCAGCACTCGCACATCGTCGTCGAACGAGTCCCAGGTCGCCCGATGGGCGAACAGCCCGCGAGCCCCGTAGAGGTGACCACTCATCGTCACATGGCGATGGACCTGATCCACGCCATAGGCCACGGTGTTGGCCAGCGGGTTCTCCTGGGCATCCACATCGAGACGGGCTATCAGCTGGATCGCCTCGCTCAATTCGACCGCAACCGGAATCGCCCCCCACGCCCTGATCAGCTCTTCATGGATCGCGTTCGGCTGGAGTCGAACCGTCATCCCGCGACAGTCCTCGGGCAGGTGGACCGGGCGAAGCCGATTGGTTAGGTGCCTGAATCCGTTGTCCCAAAAGCCGAGCACCTCGAAACCGGTTTTGGCGCGGACCGCTCGCCGGAGAGAGTCCCCCAATGCCCCGTCGAGGGCAAGGTGGGCGGACTCGAGGTCGTGAAAGAGAAAGGGGGTCTCCAGGACATTCAGCTCGGGGACCCGACCCCCCAGGTAGCTGGAGGAGAAGTAGCACATGAACATGTGACCGGCCTCGACCAACTCGAAGAGGTCGGTGTTGGGCCGGCCCTCGTCCATGATGTTCCAGGTCACCTCGACCCGCACCTCGCCGTTGGTGCCACTCTCGATTGCCTGTCGGAACGTCTCCAGACCATCGCCATGGGCGCTGGCCTGCGGCCCATAACCGCCGATCCACAGCTTGCTGACGCTCATTTTTCCCGACCTCACCTGGCTCCCCGGGACCGACCGGGGTCGAATCGTATATGATGCAGGATCATCCTGTCGCAAGGTTAGGAGCAGCGGATGGGTCAAGAACCATGGAAGACCGAGAACTGGTTCTCCAGCCCTTGGAACTATCTCCCCGAGGTCACCGAGGGGTTCCAGATCCCACCCGAGGTCCAGGTTCACGACGTCACACTGCGTGACGGCGAACAGCAGGCTGGGGTGGAGTTCACCGCCGACGACAAGGTCCGGATCGCGACCGCCCTCGCCGAGGCCGGCATCCATCGCATCGAAGCCGGGTTGCCCGCTGTCTCTCCGGCCGACAAAGAGGCAATCGAGCGGATGGTCGCCGAGGAGCTGCCCACCGAGATCTACGCCTTCAGCCGGTGCATGGTGCCCGACGTCGAATTGGCGCTCGACTGTGGAGTGACCGGGGTGGTGATGGAGGTCCCCGCCAGCCACCATCTCATCGAGAAGGCCTACAGGTGGCCGGTGGAAAAGGCCATAGAGGCCTCGGTGGAGGCAACCAGGTACGCACACGAGAACGGGCTCGAAGTCACGTTCTTCCCCATCGACGCCACCCGGTCGACGATGACCCA
>JBOGEU010000549.1:0-4983 GCA_050741995.1 Acidimicrobiia bacterium
GTTACGATTTCGCCCTTGAGATGTCGGGCAGCCCATCTGCGATGGAAGACATACTTCAGAACACGATCCACGGAGCCAATGTGGCCATCCTCGGGATCCCGACCGACCCTTTCCCCATCGACTGGAGCATCGTCATCTTCAACATGCTCAACCTGAAGGGCATCTACGGGAGGGAGATGTTCGAGACCTGGTACAAGATGAACGTCCTCATCGAGTCGGGTGTCGACATCTCGCCGGTCATCACTCATCGCTTCGAGGTGGACGACTACGAGGCTGCATTCGAGGCGACCGCCTCCCACGACTCGGGCAAGGTCCTCATCAGGTGGGCCGCCCCGGACTGAGCAACGGGAGCACGGCGAACTCTTCGACGCCGAGCAGCCGCAGGATGGGCCTGGCGACGAGCGGCATCCGACTCATCCCTTCACGCCCGATCAACACCGGCATCCCCACCCGGTAGCTTCGACCTCGGGCCTCGACGAGCCCGCCCTTCGCGGCCTGCAGGTTCTTCAGCCAGTCGGTGTGGCTGCCATAGGTGAGGGCGACGATGATGCTCTCGTCATCGACCCAGCAGTTGAGCGGTGTCCGATACTCCTTGCCGGAGACCCTTCCCCGATGGACGATCAACCCGAACCCGGCCAGATGAGGGGCGAGGGGCTTGCTGATCCGGTTGGTCACCACCCGGTTGAAGCGGGCGACGGCACGGGGAATCGGCATGGGTCAGAGCCTGTCGTGGATCCAGTCGATGATCTCCTCGACCAGTTCCGGGCCTTCTGGCTCGTTGAGGATCTCGTGTCTGAGATTCGGGAGCAACCTGCGCTCGACACCGGGCAGCTCACCGAGGAACGCGGTCGATTGCGGGGGCACGATGGTGTCCGCCGTCCCGTGGAGCACCAGAGTCGGGATATCGAGATGGTAGGCGTCCCGGGTCACGTCGCCCATGGCCTCGAACAGCGCCGCCCCGAGCCTCGGGGTCGTCTTGCTGTAGACCAGCGGGTCGGAGAAGTAAGCCTCCCCCACCGCCGGGTCCCGGGAGAGTTGCTCGGCTTTCAGCGCATTGGGGATCGGGACTGTGGGTGCCATCTTCGCCGCTACGACGGCCAGGGCGCGCTGCCAGCCGGCGCCACCCCCGAGGGCAGGGGCCGACAGCACCAACAGGTCGGGGGCAGGACGACCGGAGAGGACATAGCCCAGAGCCAGGTTGCCCCCCATGGAATGGCCCATCAGGACCAGCGGGCCCCCTTGGCTCCGGGCCCACTCGACATGACGCCGGATCTGTTCGTGGTACCGGGACCAATCGTCGATGTCGCCACGGGCCCCACCCGATGCGCCGAGCCCGATCAGGTCGAAGGAGCGGACGTAGAGCCCGGCGTCGGCGAGGAGCGACCCGGTTCGCTCATAGCGGCCGGAGTGCTCGGCCATACCGTGGATCAGCACGACATGAGCCTTGGGGGCGACCGACGGCGCCCAATCCCTGACCAGTTCCATCCCGATCTCCTCGGCGGCAACCGGGCGCGACACACTTGGCACTTATCTCCTTTTGCTGGTCCGGGCCGAATGCTACGAATCGCTCAGTCGAAGGCGAAGCGCGTCATGTCGGTGGGGAACTGTGTCCAGGCGATTGCCTTCTCGGGGACCAGGACCCGCATCCCTCCGGCCTGCTCATCCGACCAGGCATCGGGCTCCGGGGCATACCCCAGGTCCTGGTACTTGCGGGCGTATTCGGCGGCGAGACGCTCTCCCATCTCGCCGCGGATCGGCTCCGATCGCTGCGAGAGGCCCTCGACGATGGTCACTTGGGACCATCCGTTCTCCAGGTGAAGGGCGCAGGCCGGGTTCTCTTCCACGTTCCGCGTGTGTCTCGTCTCCGGTGAACCGTCGTACCAGAAGACGTCGTTCAGCCACACTCCCCAGCGGGGCACGACGTGGGGCCGGCCGTCGGGCCGGGTGCTCGCCAGCCAGTACTCGTTGGAGTCGGTGAGCCAGCCTTCGACCACATCCCATTCGAGATAAGGGCCTTCTTCCTTCACCCCGTAGCCATGGGGCAAGACGGGGCGGCCGATGACTCGTGGCCGCATGATCAAGCCTTGTGGAAAGGGGGCTTGGCGATCCGGCCCGGCACCCAACGGTTGCGGATCTCCACCTCGATCTCGGTGGCGTCGGGAGCAGGTGGCGGGCTCAGGTAGGCGAGACCGACACCGGTCTCCAGCATCGGGCTCAGGTTTCCCGAGGTCACCACACCTTCACCCGCCGGCGCCCGCACCGGGTATCCATGCCTGGGGATCCCTTTGCCCTCCAGGATGAAGCCGATGAGCAGGCGATCGGGCATCGATCGCTGCCGGAGTGCGGCGTTGCCGACGAACTGACGATCCATGGCCACCGCGAAGTCGAGGCCTGCCTCGAACGGTATCGTCGTCTCGTCGATGTCGGCTCCCCACAGAGGGAGGCCGGTCTCGAGGCGGAGGGTGTCTCGGGCGGCAAGCCCACACGGGGTGGCACCGGCCTCGATCAGCCTCCCAACCAGGCGTCGACCGGTGACATGGTCGACGCATATCTCACCCCCGCGCTCCCCGGTGTACCCGGTGCCCGCCATACGGACCTCGCCGGAACCCCACTCGACGGCGTCGGTCCGAAATCGCCTCGGGGCCGATCCGAGCACCTCTTCCAGCAGTGCCGGCGCCGCGGGGCCCTGCACTGCGATCAGGACCGTCTCCGTCTGGAGGTCACGGGCCTGACACCCCGGCGCGGCCGAGAACGCCTTCATCACCCGCTCATGGTTGGCGGCGTTGGGGAACACCCAGTAGTGGCCTGTCTCCCACCACCACACGACGATGTCGTCGACGATCCCGCCTTCCTCGTTCAGCATCAGCGTGTATTGGGTCTGCCCGGGCTCGATCCTGGTGATGTCGTTGGAGAGCAGCTCGAGCAGGGCGGATTCGGCCCCCGAGCCGGTCAATTCAAAACGACCGAGATGGGTGACGTCGAACCATCCTGCGACACTCCGCACCGCGCGGTGCTCGGCGAGCACCGACTCGTACTGGACGGGCATCTCCCATCCCCCGAAGTCGACAAAGCGCGCTCCGAGGGTTTGATGGAGATCATGGAGGGGGGACCGGCTCATCCGGTGAGACGTTGGCCGCGCTCCTCGAGTCGGACGATGTCGGGACGGCCCGGGATCCTGGTGGGAGCGGTCACGTCTTCGAGTGTCTCCGGCTCTTCGAGACCGTACTTCACCACCAGGTTCAGATAGTCACGCTGGTAGAAGACCTTGCAATTGACATCGGGATAGACCTCTTTGAGATGCCTGACCTTCCGGTTCTTCTTGGTGACCAGCTTCTGGCTCATGGTGGTGATCTCGATGAAGAGGTCGTCGTCCGGCAGGTAGAAGTCGGGTGTGAAGTACTGGGTCGGCTTCCCTTCCTTGTCCCAGGCAATGGGGAAGGACTTGGGCTCGTAATCCCAGGGCACACCGTAGAAGTCGAGGAGGAGGGCGAACTGACGCTCGCTGTTGTGAGCAAAGGCGGTTTCCTGTGCCGATCGGTGCTCGGTGATCAGGGGACTCCTGCCTCGACAACCCCGTGCAGCTCGTCGGATGGGAACAATTGGTGGATGGCCCCCTCGACCTCGTCCTGAACCGGCCCGATGGCTATCCCGAAAACACCTTGGCCCCGTCGGAAGACATCGACCACTTCCTGCTCGGAGTGGGCCGCATAGATCGTCTGGCCGTCGCTGAGCAGGGTGACGTCGGCGAGAGGGCGCTCGGAGTCCATCTGCTCGCTGAGGATCTCGACTGCCGATCGGATCTTCTTCAGGCTCATCCCCGCATCCAGGAGCCTCTTGATCACCTTCAGCTGCACCACGTCGGAGAAAGAATACAGCCGCTGCGACCCTGAGCCGGTAGCCGACTGGATCGAGGGTCGGATCAGGTTGGTGCGCGCCCAATAGTCGAGTTGCCGGTAGGTGATCCCAACCAGCTTGCAAACCTGTGGGGCGCGGTAGCCCAATTCCCGCTCTTGGGTCATGAAATCCTCCGGGTTACAAGCGTGTAACTCTGCCGTTGCCAGCAAGCTACCCGTGCCAGGAGGCAACTGTCAACGAATTCTGTGGATAATTAGGCCCCGGGGTCTCAACAGGTGAGCCGCCGATCACCCGTCTGACGGGTCGCCGCCTAGGAAATCCTCGATGGTGGCCTCTTCGAGAAATTCGCGGAATCGGGCGACCTCGGCCTCTTCGTTCTCCGTTTCCTCCTCGAACACCACCCCGGCGTCATCGAGCACCGCGGGCAGAGCGAACACCGGAGTGCCGGTGCGGACCGCGAGGGCAATGGCATCCGACGGCCGCGAGGAGACATGGACCTCGCGTCCGGAGATGTCGAGAGACAGATCGGCGTAGAACACGGATTCGCGCATCTCGGTGATCACCACCCGCACCGCCAGGGCCCCCAATGCGTCGATGACCGATCTCATCAGGTCGTGGGTCAGAGGACGGGGAGGGGTCACCCCCTCGAGTGCGGTTGCGATCGCCGTGGCCTCGGACCCGCCTATCCATATCGGCAGGAAACGGAGGCCCTCGGACTCCCTGAGGAGCACGATCGGCTGGTTGGACGGAAGCTCGACCCGAACCCCCACCACATCCATCGCGATGAGCGCTTCTTTGGCGGCCATGAAGCCAGGTTATCACTGGCCCAAATCATGCAGACAAGGTCAGTGGGCCATCCCCAACGACCGGGCGAGGATCTGGGAGTCCTTGACGAAGGCGTCCATGTCGAGAAACGCCCATATCGATCTCAGGTTCCGATACAGCCCCTGCCAATCCATCCCATACCCGACCAGGTACTCGTCACCGACCTCGAATCCCCGATACTCGATGGGGACGTCGGTCACCCTCCGTGCCGTTTTGTCGACGAGGGAGGCGGTGGCCACGGTACGCGCTCCCCTGTCCAGCACCATGCGCCTGAGCACGGAGAGGGTGAGCCCGGTGTCGGTG
>JBOGEU010000550.1:0-1186 GCA_050741995.1 Acidimicrobiia bacterium
GTCCCGAAGCGACGAAAGGTCCGGCCCCGCGCCGGGAGCGGCGTACGGCCACGGAAAGCCGCCGCCCAGGTCGACGACCCGTGGGCGGACATGGCCGCCGTCGGCGACGCGCTCCACCACTCCGAACGCCTCGGCGAAGCCGGCAAGCAGGACCTCGGACGTCGCGAGCTGCGAGCCGAGGTAACAGTGGAAGCCGAGCACCTCCACCTCACGAGGGGGGTGCAGGCACAGGTCGACAGCCTCGCCCTCGAGGAACCCGAACTGCCCGCCGTCGGCCATCGACAACCCGGCCGCCGGACGGGACGGCGGCTGGAGCCGGAGGATGACCCCGACCCTGGGATCACCCGGCTCGACGGCGGCTGCGATCCGTGCCACCTCGACCCAGGACTCGCACGACAGTACGGCACCTGCCCGGATGGCAGAGCGGATCTCCGAGGTGGATTTCGCTGGTCCGGTGTAGAGCACCGGGGTGGACGAGGTCCGACTGGCGAGGGCCACGCCGAGCTCCCCGACCGAGGACACCTCGGCGCCACAGCCCGCGGACCGGAGGGCTGCAACCACGGGCGGGAGCGGATTGGCCTTGAGCGAGTAGAGCAATGTCGATTCGCCGGGCAGGGCGGCCCGCAGCTCCGCCGCCCGTTGCCGCACGACCGCCAAGTCATGGACGACTATGGGCGTTGCCAGATCCGCTGCGACGCTAGAAAGAACGGTCGCAGGGGACGTAGACACGTGAAAGAGACCTTCTCCAGCGTGGGAGCACAATGGTAACGTACTCGGCGGATCACCCATGAGGCAGGAGGGTGGCCGTCGGCCTCGCTTCACTAGCCCGACTCACCGATCAAGGCGGCAATGAATGGTGTTCAAGGCGCTGGAAACCGCAGGGCTGGAAGCTGGCAGCCTCAGAGCCGTTGAAATAGGCGTTACGTCGCGCTGCAACTTCCGGTGTTCTTATTGCGGCGCATATGATTTGCGCGAGAAGCAAATCCTATCGGTGGAGCAGCTGGTGGCGACGCTCGAGCGGCTCCCGGACCTGAAGCGGGTCAAGCTGTCCGGGGGGGAGGTGTTGCTCGAGTTCGACATCTGTGAGGGCATCGTGCGGTGGTGCTCCGAACGAGGCATCGACACCCAGATCAACTCCAATGGAACCCTCCTCGACGAGGAACGGTTCCGTCGGATGGAACACGCC
>JBOGEU010000551.1:0-8502 GCA_050741995.1 Acidimicrobiia bacterium
CTCCTTCAACTCGGAGAGACGCCCTCCCTGCAAGGCCAGCATCAGGCCGGAGATCGCCAGCCCACCGCTGCCATAGGTGACGAACGTTGAGGCCAGGGTGCCCACTCGCTCCTCCATGACTCCCAGAAACTGCGATTGGATAGCACCGGCAAGACCGCCGAGGACTCCCGCGACCACTACCAAGACGAGGCTCATCATCGGGAGCCTATATCCGCCGGCGCCCCCCCTACGATGCCGCCATCGCCGCGTCACATCCCGCAGATCGAGCTTCTTCCAGGCGCCCGCTGGGAGCGGGGGTTGCCACGCTGGTCTTCCTCAAGCTGGTGGTCAACACCGCCCTTCGCTTCGTGTACCCGTTCCTCCCCGCGATCGCCCGCGGGTTGGGGGTCGACCTGACCCAGGCGGGGATGCTGGTCTCGGCGCGTTGGGCGGCAGGGCTGGCCACACCCGCGGTCATGAGCTTCTCGGGAGACGTCAGTCGAAGCAGGCGTCTCCTGATTTGGGGGTTGGCCACCTTCTCGGCGGGGTCGGTGGTCACGGCATGGGCCGGGATGTTCGCCGGGGCGGTGATCGGATTCGCACTGCTCGGCCTGGCCAAGCCGATGGTCGACATCGGTGCTCAGGTCTACATCTCAGAACGCGTCCCCTACGGATCGCGGGCTCGTTATCTGGGAACCCTGGAGATTGCCTGGGCGGGCGGCCTGCTCGTCGGCGCACCGGTCGCCGGATGGCTGATCGAGAACTGGAGCTGGGAGGCGCCATTTTGGGCTTTGGGATCCGCTGGTGCCCTCGGCCTCGGTCTCGCCCTGCTGGTGCTCGACCACAACGACGAGGCGGTGTCCAACCCGGCGCACAAGGCCGACGACAGCCCTGGCCGCCAGGTGATCTTGTTGATGACGGCAGCCTCCTTGTTCGCCTATGCCCACGAATCGCTCCTCGTGACTCTTGGCGGGTGGCTCGAGGGCAGTTTCGACATGTCACTGCTGGCCCTGGGCGGGGTGGGCACGCTGGTTGGCGTCTCGGAGCTGGTCGGTGAGGGGGCGATGGTCGGGTTCACCGACCGGATCGGCAAGCGCAACTCCGTGGCCCTCGGCTTCGGTGTCGCCGCCTTGGCGGTGTTCGTCCTGTCCTTGGTCTCCGACCTCCTCTTCCCCGCCATTTCGGCCCTGGTGCTGGCGGCTGTGGCCCTCGAGTTCGGCTACATCTCGGCCATCCCGCTGATGACCGAGCTCCGGCCGAGGAGCCGGACCCGTGTGCTGGCGCTCTTTGCCGTGGCCAACGGCCTGGGCCGGATCGGAGGGGACCTCATCGCTCCCCGGGTCTTCGAGAGGGCCGGGATGCGAGGCGTGACCCTCATGGCCTTCTTCGTGATCCTGGGCTCTTTGGTCGTCGTCATCTCCGGGGTCCGCGACGTCGGGGTCTTGCCGAAGGTCAGGTCGAGCCTGGGGCGCTGATCGACATGTGCTCGTACTCGGCGATGGTGGCCTCGAGATAGGCCATTGCCTCGTCGTAGCCATACCGTGCCTGCTGGGTCGTGTAGGCGAGGACCCGTGTCAGCCAGAGACGGAAGGCCAGTGATTCCCAGGCCGGGTCGCCCAGCACGAAACCGTCGAGGAGGAAGCCGTGTGCCTGGTGCCAGCGCCCTTCGTCCATGAAGGAATAGCCGGGCTCGCCGTGCCCCGCATTCAGATGATCGCCGATGTCGCCGGGGAGCATCCTGGCCAGCATGGCCTCCTCCTCGGCCCATGGGGTGGCGAGCAGATGCAGGGTGGCCTCGATGTCATAGGCCACCGTCCGCTTGAGATCGGGCGGCGCCGGGGCCGGGGAATCGCTGCCGTGGATCGAGCCTGCAGGGGGAGGCGGCTTTCCCCGGAGCGATACCGCCGCGTCGAGGCATTCCACGAGCATGTCGCGCAGCTCGTCGAGTGATCCATACAGAGCGTGACGCTTCCCGTCGGCGACATGGTGCTCGTAGAGGTCGAGACCCATCACCGATGTGGAATAGGTGAGAGCGGTGTCGATCCCCCAGTCGGATCGATCTCTCACCAGTTGGGAGGCGGCCAGTGCCTCCAAGGCGGGGCGGGTGAGCAGGATCTCACCGCCCAGTGGCTGGTTGAGCCGGGGGAGGAACGGCCCGGGGAAGAGTCGGGCCAGGGCGGGCCGAGTGATCATCCAGGTGATCATGGCGTCGGTCGCGGCCCGGGGGAACCGGTGCCTGACGACACCAAAGCCCCGGTCGGCGGCCGCCTCGGCGCCGTCTATCCACGACTTGTCGAAGTTGGTTATGTCGGCGTCGTAGAAATGGACCCGTTCCCGACCCTGTTCGGCGGCGAGGGCGATGGCGGTGTTCATCCCGTCCCCCTTCCCGGGCCGAAAGGTGCCGAGACGCTCCTGAACCAGCACTTCGACGGGTTTTCCATGGGTGACGGCCAGCCCGGGCGCCGCGGCACGTATCTCGCGCTCGGTCCTTCCCTCGGCGGAGGCCATCGCCCACACCTCGTCGGTTGCGGGATGGGCCGCCGCCGTGGCCAGGTTCGACACGATCAGCCCGGCCGGTTCGGACTTGAAGGGGAACACGACGAGGCTCACTGAAGGCGAGCCTAGAGAACCCGATCCTGTCCTCCTCCCGGTCTACGCTCGCCCCCATGGTGGAGATGGTCGGTCGGGTGCTGGGAACCATGGATGCCACCCCGCTCGAGTTCTGGGTCGGTGTGGCCGAAGGGGAGTATCTGGAGCTCGACGACGTGGTGGCCCTGGAACGGGCCCTGCCCACGGGGGAGCTGGTCAAGATCTTCGGGACGGTGAGCCAGGTGAGGGCCCGACACGAGGGGGCGAGGTTCGATTCGGACGTCTTTCTCATCGAGGACGGGGTGCTCCCCGCCGAGGTGATGGAGGCGGCCCAGGTGACGGCGACCCGGGTCGAGCCCGAGATCTTCGTCCCGCCCCGGCCCGGTCAACCGGTGCGCAGGGCCCAGGGCGAGGAGAGGGACCAGGCGCTGTTCTTCGATCGCATGGAGCGGCGGTTCCCGGTCGGAGCATCGCGCAACGGCGAGCCCCTCTTCGCCAATTTCGAGTTCCTCAACGGGCAGCGGGGAGCCCACGTCAACATCTCGGGTGTCTCCGGGGTGGCCACCAAGACGAGCTACGCCACCTTCCTCCTCCACTCGCTCTTCACCTCCCGGGTCCTGGGCCCGGCCGCGGTCAACACCAAAGCCCTGATCTTCAACGTGAAGGGCGAGGACCTCCTCCATATCGACCGGCCCAACACCAGTCTCGACGAGAATGCCCGCCGCCTCTACCGGGAGCTGGGGCTGCCGGCGCAGCCTTTCGCCTCGGTCGGGCTCTTCGCCCCGCCCAGACCCGGCTCCGATCGCGCCGTCGCCGACGTCAGCTCCCGTTCCGACATCACATCCTTCTTCTGGACCCTGGCCGAGTTCTGCCACGAGGACCTGATGGTGTTCCTGTTCGCCGACGCCGAGGACGAGCGAGCCCAGTACACGATGGTGGTCTACAACGTCATGGCCCAATTGCGCCACGCCGATGCGGGCGACGGCGGCTCGGTGCGCATCGAGGGGGAGACGATCCGCACTTTTCGCGACCTGGTCGACATGATCACCCGAAAGGTGCAGGACGAGTCGGGGCATGAGTGGGCGGGGCCGCACATCGGCCAGGGCACGGTCAATGCCTTCGTCCGGCGCCTCCAGGGCTCGGTGCGCCACGTGGAGCGGCTGATCCGCGGCGACATCACGAGCCCGGAGCGGCATCGGATCGAGGTCCAGGGCCATCAGGTGACCGTGGTCGACCTGCACAACCTCAACGACCGCGCCAAGCGGTTCGTGGTCGGGGCCACGGTGCGCCGGGCGTTCGAGGACAAGGAGCGGGCAGGGCAGTCCGACGAGTTGCTGTTCCTCGTTCTCGACGAGTTGAACAAATACGCCCCCAGGGAGGGCTTGAGCCCGATCAAGGAGGTGCTGCTCGACGTCGCCGAGCGAGGCCGGTCCCTGGGTGTGATCCTGATCGGCGCCCAGCAGACCGCCTCCGAGGTGGAGCGCCGCATCATCGCCAACTCGTCGATCCGGGTCGTCGGGCGCCTCGACTCGGCCGAGGCCTCGCGTGAGGAGTACGGGTTTCTCCCCACCGCGCAGCGGCAGCGAGCCACGATCCTGAAGCCGGGCACCATGCTCCTCTCCCAGCCCGAGATACCGGTCCCGCTGGTGTTGGAGTTCCCGTTCCCGGCGTGGGCGACCAGGGCGTCGGAGGCAGGATCGATGCCCGGCGACGACCAGGGGCCCGCCGACCCTTTCCAGGACCTGTAGCCCCGGAGCCTCGGGCTGCCGGGATCTGTCCTGCCCGGGCCCTACGATCGATTCCCGTGAAGGTGTTGCTCCCCCCATGAGACTGCTCCACACCTCCGATTGGCATGTGGGGAGAAAGATCCGCGGCCGCTCGCGGGTCGACGAGCATCGTGAGGTGCTGGCCGAGATCGTGGGCATCGCCGCTGACCGCAAGGTCGACCTCACCCTGGTGGCCGGTGATCTGTTCGATGTCTCTTCGCCCTCGCCCGAGGACGAAGCCCTCGTCTACCGGGCCCTTCTCGACCTGGCCGAGATCGGGCCGGTGCTGCTCGTAGCCGGCAACCACGACAACCCCGGCCGGCTGGAGGCGGTCAAGCCACTCCTCGACCTGGGCCGGATAACGGTCGTGGCCAGACCGGCCCCGGCTGCCGAGGGTGGGTTGACCCTGATCGAGCCTCTCGACCTCAAGGTGGCCTGCCTCCCCTTCGTCTCACAACGCGGGATCGTCAAGGCAGAGCAGATCATGAGCCTCGACCCCGACCAGCATGCCCAGAGCTACGAGCTGCGTTTGAGGCGGATCATCGACGCCCTCACCGCCGGGATGGGGACTGGCACCGTCAACGTCGTGACCGGTCATCTCACGGTCTACGGGGCGGAGAGCGGCGGGGGAGAGCGGGAATCGCACATCTTCGGTTATGCCATACCGCCCCAGGTCTTTCCCGGCAGCCTGTCCTACGTCGCCCTCGGCCATCTCCACCGGCAGCAGCGGATCGCCGCCTCCTCCCCCATCTGGTACAGCGGGTCGCCGATGCAGCTCGATTTTGGTGAGGTAGCCGATCAAAAAGGGGTTCTCGTGGTGGAGGTGTCGCCCGGCAAGCCGGCGTCGGTGGAGCCGGTTCCCATCGGGAGCGGCATCAGGCTGGTCCAGATCGCGGGGACGCTGGAACAGGTGACCTCCATGGCCTCCGAGGTGGAGGGGGCATACGTGAAGGTCGTGCTCGACGAGAAGGCACGATCCGGTCTCAACGACGAGGTCAGGTCTGCCATCCCGGGGACCGTCGACGTGATCATCTCCCGGCCCGACGACGGAAGGCCCCGGCAACGGGCGCCAAGGGCTGGTCGTGCACCCGTCGAGCTGCTCGGGGCCTATCTGTCTTCGAAGGGGATCGAAGACGCCGCGGTAGTCGACCTCTTTCGTGAGCTGGAACAGGAAGCGGCGGTGTCTTGAGACCGCGGCTGCTCCTCATGGAGGGCTTCCTCGCCTATAGGGAGCGCACCGAGGTCGACTTCGCCGACGCCGACCTGTTCGTCCTCTCCGGGCCCACCGGATCGGGGAAGTCGAGTGTCATCGACGCCATGACATTCGCCCTCTACGGGACCATCCCCAGGCTGGACGATCGGCGTTCGGTTGCCCCGGTGATCTCGGCGAGGTCGGACCGGGCCCGGGTGTCATTCGAGTTCTCGGTGGGCGACGACACCTACACCGCCGTTCGCTTGGTGGAGAGGAGAGGCTCGGGAGCGACGACGCCCGAGGCGAGGCTGCAGCGGGGCGAAGAGGTGCTGGCCTCCGGCGCAGACGAGGTCACCACCGAGGTCACCCGTCTCCTCGGTCTCAGCTATGACCACTTCACCAAGGCGGTGGTCCTTCCCCAAGGCGCCTTCGCCGACTTCCTGACCGACAAGCCCAAGGATCGCCAGGCATTGCTGCGCGCATTGCTCGAGATCGGCATCTTCGAAGAGGTGATGCATCTCGCCAACGCCCGAGCGCGGACCGCCGAAGGTAGGGCCCAGGCGATCGGGGAGAGCCTCGCCAAGCTCGACGTGCCCACCGAGGAACAGCTTGGGGAAGCGGCCAGGCGTCTCGAAGCCGTGGTCGAGGCGGCGGAGGAGATGCCGGCCCGGGTCGAAGACCTGCGAAGGCTCGAGACCTCGGCGGCGGAGGCGAAGGCGGCACACGACTCCATGAGCGAGAGCGTTGCCCGATTGGAGGCGATCGCCGCACCGAAGGACCTGGCGAGACTGGAGAACGATCGGATCTCGGCCGGAGAGAGGCTGGCCGCTGCCGAGACCGCCTTGGCCGCCATCGTCGCCCAGGCAGAGGACCTCGATGCCGTCCTATCCGAGCATCCGAGCCTGCACCAACTCGAATCGTGGAGATCCGACCGGATTCGACTTCAGGAATTGATCGCAGGCAGCTCGGCCCTCGACCTCGACGGGTTGGCGGCTGCGGCCGAGGAGGCGACCGCCGCCCGCGGCCATGCCCGGGCCGGGCTCGATGCGCTCCGGGTGGCGCACGCCGCCCATGAGCTTCGGGAGGGGCTGGCAATCGGCGACGAGTGCCCGGTCTGTCATGGGGTGCTCACCGCCCTCCCCACAGAGCCCGGCGGCTCACATGCGCAGATCGAGCTGCTTGCCGAGGAACTCCGGGAGTTGGAGTCGGCGGCGGCTCTGGCCCGGGACCGCCTCAAGGAGGCCGAGGGCCAGTCGAAGCAAATCGACCAGCGTGTCGTCGAGATCGAGGAGCGCCTCGACGGGGCCCCGGCCCACGATGCGGTCGACACGGAGATGACGGTGGTCGGGGAGTTGCTCGCCAGGCACGTCGAGTTCGAAGCCGAGGAGAAGGCGACAAGGGCCGAGCTCGAGGCGGCGCGGGCGGTGGCGGCAGGCGTCGACGAGAGAGCTGCCCTTTTGCGCCAGGCGCTGCTCGAGGAGCGAGATCGTGTTGCGGCGGAAGGCCCCCCCATCCCCGGAGACGATGTCGTCGAAGGCTGGCAGGCGTTCGAAGAATGGCGTGCCGGGCAGGTCCGTCTGAGAAGGGCCGATCTCGAGCCGCTGGGCAAGGCGGTGGACGACGCAGTCGAGACGATCTCACGCGCCCGGGATGAGCTCGCCTCCTGGCTGCGGGACCTCGATGTCGATTCGATCGGCTCGCCGGAGACCGACCTCGCCCTGGCCATCGAACGGAGACGCTCCGAGGTCCATGAGTTGGAGAAGACCGTGGCCGAATCGGTCGCGCTGGCCCGCGATCTCGAGGCCGAGACGGCCCGCTCCCGGGTTGCCTCGGCGCTCGGGAACCATCTGCGCTCCAACAATTTCGAGCGGTGGCTGCTCGAGGAGGCTCTCGAGACCCTGGTCGAGGGGGCCAACCACCTGTTGGACGAGCTGACCGGAGGTGCCTACTCGCTGGTGGCCAGGGAGAGCCAATTCGAGGTGATCGATCATCGGAACGCGGATCTGACCAGGACCACCCGGGGCCTCTCCGGCGGGGAGACGTTCCTGGTCGCTCTGTCTCTCTCCCTGTCCATGGCGGAGCAGCTCGCCGAGCTGACCGGCATGACCTCCCGGCTCGAGTCGATCCTCCTCGACGAGGGCTTCGGCTCCCTCGACCAGGAGTCGCTGGACGTCGTCGGCTCGGTGCTCGACGAGCTGGTGGGCCGGGGGCGCACCGTCGGCATCGTCACCCACGTCCGGGAGCTGGCAGACCGGATACCGGTCCGTTTCGAGGTCAATCGGGGCCCGGGGACCGCATCGGTCGTGAGGACGCTGGCATGAGGTTCACCGTAGAAGCCTGGGACCCGGCATACGGCGCTCCGTCGGAGGGGGACCTGGTCGATTCCTCCGAGAACGTCGACGTCTCGGTGGAGGTCACGGCCGATCGCTGGCGACCCCTGCTCCCGGAATCTGCTCCCGCGCCCGACATCCTCTTCGTCGATGGGGTGAGACGGGTCGACGCCAATCTGTGGATCGAACGAGAGGGCCAGTTCCCGGGCTTCGGGCTCGCCGCGACCTATGCGGCCGGCGCCGTGCGCTGCGACGGTGGGGCCCGGGTGGTCGCGGCCGAGGTGCGCCGTGGGGTGTTCACCGGGATCGAGGCCGACCCGGTCGAGACCTGGATGGGCCGTTACGAGATCATGACCACCCGCGGCTCGACCCCCGAGGAGCTTTGGCTGGGAATCCAGGAGCGGATGGGAGACCTGGAGGGGGAGATCGCCGAGTCCCAGTCGGGGGCACCCCTTGTCGTCGTCGACGGCCCGCTCTCGCATCGGCGCCATGTGGAGGATGCGGTCGGCTATGTGAAGACCCAGCACGTGCAGTACCTGCCCGACGAGTTGAGAGCGACACTCGGTGATCTCCCGGTGGGGTATCGAACCCCGCTCTTTCTCACCACCACGTCGTGGAGCCGCTTCTCCTGGTACATCCGGCTGGC
>JBOGEU010000552.1:0-4803 GCA_050741995.1 Acidimicrobiia bacterium
GTGTCGTCGAGCACGATCCCACCGTCCATCTTGGACAGCTCTGCGAGCCGGGCCGGTGTGAAAGAGGCGCCCTTCAATGAGAATCCGCCGGAGCTGGCGGCGGCGACACGAGAGCCGTTGCCCAACACGACAAGCCCCCCTTTGCCTTGCTGAATGATGCGCTCGAGGGCTCTCCGCATCGGAGTGCCCGGTGCGAGGCGCTCGAGAGTCTCTGTGATCGAAGGGCCACCCACGGCCTCAGGGTACCTGATTTGGCCCAGGGCCGACCCGCCCGAAATATGGTTGGTCAGGTCGTGATGCGGTCCCTGACGGCCCCGATCAGGCGTCGTCGCATCACGCGGAGCCCAGCAGCCCGGCGCGCTCCAAGGCGTGACGGAGACGGAGGGGCTCGCCCCCACTGGGGGCGATGTGGCGCTCGAGCCCCATGCGGCCGACCTCCTCGAGCCGGCGGGTCTCCATCGGGATCGAGCGCACCTCCCCCGCCAGCCCGATCTCACCCCACGCTGCCAATCGGCCCAGTGGGAGATCGGCGAGGGACGAGGCCACGGCGAGGGCGATCGGCAGATCGACGCCGGGCTCGTCCAGACGCCAGCCCCCGACTACGTTCACATAGACCTCCTTGTCATGGAGGTGGAACGGGCTGTGCCGGTCGAGCACGGCGAGCACCTGATTCACGCGTGTCGGGTCCAAGCCACGTATCGACCGTCTCGGTTGCGGCTGATTGGTGGGTGACACCAAGGCCTGGACCTCGACCAGCACCGACCTCCGCCCCTCGACCGCCGGATAGATGACGGTCCCGGGGACCGCGGACTCCCAACCGTCGAGAAAGACCTTCGACGGGTCCTCGACCTCGGCCAAGCCCTCGGATCGCATGTCGAACATCCCGGAGACATGGGTGGCCCCGAACCGGTTCTTGATGCTGCGCAGCACACGGAAACCCCGATCGGGGTCTCCCTCGAGGTAGAGGACGACGTCGACCATGTGCTCCAGCATCTTGGGCCCGGCCAGCCCGCCTTCCTTGGTGACGTGACCCACCAGGACCACGGCGATCCCGGTGGTCTTGGCCAGCCTCACCAGGCGGCCGGCGCTTTCCCGGACCTGGGCGACTCCCCCCGGGGCGGCTCCGATCTCGGGGACGCCTACGGTCTGAATCGAGTCGATGATCAGCAATCGGGGCCGCTCGCTCCGGGCAAGGGCGATGATGGCGTCGACGTCGTCATCGGAGACGAGCCCGATGCCGTCGTCGTCGATGCCGAGCCGGGCCGCGCGTAGCGCCACCTGATCGGCGGACTCCTCGGCGCTAGCCACCAGGATCGACTCTCCGGATCGCGCCATCGCCCCCGCCATCTGAAGGAGGAGAGTCGACTTGCCGACACCGGGCTCACCGCCGAGCAGGAGAACCGATCCGGCCACCACGCCGCCGCCCAGCACCCGGTCGATCTCCCCCCATCCGGTCGGCTGCCGTTCCACACGACGGTCTGCCGCCAGCCTCAGGCCGATTGCCTCCGAGGGCTTGGCCGAGGAGCGGGCGGAGCCGCCGGCATCTTCGACCAGAGGCTCCTCGACACCGCACTGGGGGCAAAAGCCCATCCACTTGGCCGAAACGTGCCCACAATTGTCACATCTGAATGCCACCACACCACTGCCTTCGGTTACCGATTACGCCGCCGAACCGCGAGAATCAAGACACCTGCCACCGTCACGATGAGGATGGTCGACGTCACCACAGAGGCGACCGTCCAGGGCTCATAACTTCGGATCGCCCACAGAAACATCCCGTGGCACAATAACTGTGAAGGAGGGATGTGGCCTCTCGCAAATGTGATCAGTGCGGCGCGACCGTTGCGGCCGACGAACAGTTCTGCCCTAACTGCGGGTCATTCATCGATCCCCTCGCCCCGAGCCCCGCCTTGAGGGGCGACAATGTGATCTCGGTCAACTCCGACGGCAACTATGAGGAGTTCGACCTCGGCGCCCCCCCACCACCCTACGAGCGCTCCGGCTCCCGTTCCGCCTCGACTCGTGAGATCGCCTGCCCCTCCTGTGGGGCAGTCAACCCTGCCAACAACCGTCATTGTCAGGAGTGCGGGGCCCGTCTCAGCCAGGGCCCGCTGCCCACCGCCCCGCGACCGGCCGTCCAGGCCACCGCCGGGGTGCGCGCCGCCCTCGCCATCAGCGCCCTACTCATCGGGGTGGTGGTGATCGCCCTTCTCTTCAACATCTTCAACGGCGGCGCCGAAGCGACCAGCACCACGACCGCCACCGGAGTGTCCACCACGACCACGGTCGCCGAGTTGCAGCCGATAGATGTCCTCCTCGTCGAGTGCAGCCAGGAGGGGATCGGCGCCTTTGTCTGTGACAACCTCATCTCGGGCACCGAAGCCGAGTACCAGTTCACCTACGAGGGCATCCCCGAAGGGGAGCCCATCACCATCCGCCTCACCTTCAATCAGCCGATGGTGGTCCAGCGCATCGACTGGGTGAATCTCGAGGACCCGGTGAAGCTCAAGCGCAACTACCGGGCCCGGGGCATCATCATCGAGGCACAGGACTCGGTGTCGCCGATCCCGATCCAGCTCGAGGATGTTGCGGGTAGCCAGACCATCCCTTATGCCGCCATCGACACCAACTGGATCCAGATCACCATCGAGAGCGACTACCAGGCAGAGGTCGTCGAGGACAACGTGTTCCGCGAGATGGCGATCCAGGAGATCAGGGTCATCGGGCGTCCGGCGGTGACCACCGGCACCAGCGTCCCCGACACCTCCGGTGCCACCAGCACGACCACTGCTCCCGGCTCGACCACGGTCCCGGGGAGCACCACTACGACGCCTTAAGCCTTGAGCCTTAGGCCTTAGCCATAGGCAGTCACTCCTTGACGTACGGTTGGCCATCGGCGGCGGGGGGTCGGGCGGCGCCGACCACCCCGGCGACCACGATGATGGTGACCAGGTAGGGCGCCATCAGCAAGAACTCGGATGGGATTCCGGTGTCGAGAATCGCCAGCTTGACCTGGAGCGAGTCGGCGAACCCGAACACCAGGGCGGCGGCCAGCGCGCCCACCGGGTGCCATCGCCCGAAGATCATCGCGGCGAGGCCGATGTAGCCCCGACCCGCAGTCATGTTCTCGTTGAAGGCGCCCACCGAGCCCAGTGTGAAATAGGCGCCACCGAGACCGGCCACCATCCCGCCCAGGATGACGTTGACGTAGCGGGTGCGGAACACGTTGATCCCCAGCGTGTCGGCGGCCTTGGGATGCTCACCGACGGCTCGGGAACGAAGGCCCCAGCGTGTCTTGAACAGCCCGTAGGCCAGCACGGCGACGATGACGAACATGGCATAGACGAAGATGTTCTGTTCGAAGAACAGCCTGCCCAGCACCGGGATATCCGAGAGAAGCGGAATCCGGATCGGGCCGAGCACCCCCGGGCTGTTGTACTCGGCGGAGTTCTCGACCAGGATCTGGGCGCTGAGGAACGAGGTCAGGCCCAGGGCGAAGATGTTGATGACGACTCCGGCGATGATCTGATCCACCCGGTACCTGATGGCAAGGACGGCGAGACCCGCCGCCATCAGCCCACCGGCCAGGGTGGCGCCGACGACGCCCACCACCGGCCCCACGACCGATCCAAGGACGGCTCCCATGAAGGCCCCGGTGAGCAGCATGCCCTCGATCCCGATGTTGATCACGGCCACCCGCTCGCACATCACTCCGGATAGTGCGCCGAATGCGATCGGGGTCGCAGCCCTGATCGTTCCGTCGAGCATCCCGACCATGCTCAGCGATTTCCCGGCGGCGGCGAAGCCGAGAAAGGCGAAGGCGAAGATTCCCAGGGCGACGGCAAGCGCAACGTTGCTCCATCGCCCGATCCCACGGGTCAGCTCCCAGCCACCGAGGAATCCGAACACCACCGCCGCGAAGGTGGCCAGGCCCTTCGAGGAGATGGCCCAGTCGAGGTCGCCGGGCGCTTCACCGAAGCGAAACACGACATCTCCCTCAGAGCCCGCAGCCAACAAGGCGTAGGTGAACACGGCCAGGATCAGATAGATGATCCCCCGAATCCGTGCGCTGCGCACCTCGGCCGGGGCGCGGACCAAGGTGGGGGTGTCGACGACCGCGGTCATGTCGACCAACCCCGGGTCAGCTGACCGGTCTCCTTGCCACCCTTGACCCGGTAGATGGCCCGCACCAGCTCCGGTGCGGCGATGAAGACGATGATCAGGGCCTGGATGATGATGATGAGGTCGACACCGACCTCACTCTGGACCTGCATCGTGCGGCCCCCTGCCCGCAGAGCGCCGAACAGGATCGCCGACAGGACCACGCCGCCCGGATGGGACCGACCGAGCAGGGCGAGAGCGATGGCATCGAATCCGATCGCCGCGGTGAAACCAGGCGAGGCCCGGCCGAGCACGCCCAGCGTCTCGTTCCCGCCCGCCATCCCGGCCAGCGCACCGGAAATGGTCATCACCAGCGTGATGGCGACGACGACACTCATCCCCCCGTATTTGGCGGCGTCGGGATTAGCCCCAACCGTCCTGAACTCAAAGCCCCAGGTGGTCTTGAACAGCAGCCAGTACACGACCCACGCCATGGCCAGCGCCACGAGAAACCCTAGATGCAGCCGGAGGCCACCGGCATTGTCGATGGGGAGCCAGCCCAGGATCCGGGGTAGACGGGCACCGGGAAGAACCGGCTGCGAGATCGGGTCGAACCTCCCCTCTTGTTGGATCCCCGGAACCTTGAGAAGATAGTCCAGGCTTCGAAACGCGATGAAGTTGAGCATGATCGTGGTGATCACC
>JBOGEU010000553.1:0-2490 GCA_050741995.1 Acidimicrobiia bacterium
GTGTGCAGGAACCGGGGAGGGAGACGTGGTAGGACTGGAAGACGCCGTACGCCAATTCGAGGAGCTGATCGATCTGCCGGCGCCGCCTCTCGCCTTTCTTCCGGAACGGGCCCGGCTCGAGATGGGACGGATCTACGAGTGCCTAACCCTCAACGGCGTCGACCGCCGTGAACAGGCCAGAGAGATCTTGGAACGCGTGATCGCCGAGATCGCAGGCGAGACAAGACTGCGCGACCTGGAGGCCGAGGCTCACTTCTCCCTCGGCATCTACCACCTGCTGAACGCGGATGAGCCGGCGGCCCTCGCCGAGTTCGAAACCGCGGTCGACACCACGGTGAACCCGATCCGCAAAAGCGGCTTCTACCACTCCCTGGCGGCGATCTATCTTTGCCAGCTCGGCCAGCCCGAGGTCGCCGAGACCTACCTTCAGGCGGCGGAAGACCTGGCCGGGGAGCCTCTGGAACCGATCGACTGCGCGGCTCGTTGACGAGGCGTAGGGTTGACAGCCAATCGGCGAGGGAGAGTCGGGGATGAGCCATTCCGCCGCAGCCACAGCGATCGCGCTCCTCATCGTTGTCGCCTGCGGTGGTGACGCTGAATCTTCAACCACCACTGGCTCCTCTTCGACGACGACTAGCGTTCCAGGGACATCCACTTCGACCCAGGCGGGTTCGACGACACAGGTGCCGACCACGCTCGACGGGACGGGCACCACCAACACGTCCCCGGACACTTTGCCGCCCGTCATCGCCCAGGTCGGCTTCGCCTTCGCCACCGGTGCCGACCCGCGCCTGCGGGTCGAGGCCGCGGTTGGCGAAAGCCCCGACGGTCCCTGGTCTCCGGCCGGCTTCGGCGATCCGCTCCCGGCACTCAGCGGTCCCAGCTTCTGGGTCCGCTTCAGCATCTCCAATGTCGACGAGCTCGGTGCGATGCTCACCGATCTCGACATCTCGGGCTTCGATGCCGGCGCCTTCCTCGGCCAGGACATCTGCGATCTCGATTCCCCGATCCCCCCTGGCGGTGAGCTGATCTGCATCGTCGGGGGAGCGGATGGGTTCCCTGTCCAGCCCGGGCCCAACCAGAACGACTTCACCGCGGACGGCGTCGGAGACCGGCAGGGCGCGCCCGACCGCTGGTTCGCCCCCCAGATCCCGACTGCCCTCGGGTTCGACGGCGCCCGGAACAGCTTCCTCTTGGTGTTCGACACCCCAGAAGGGATACGGGTCGACGGCACCGCCGACGGCTCCGAGGTCGTCATCGACATCGGAGGGCTAGGTCTGTCCCGACCGGTGAAGGTCGATTGCTCAGACCAATTCCCCGACGGGAGAAGTGCCACCGGAGCCAGCCCGGCCGCGGGAGAGCCGGCGCTGGCCGCACATGTGATCGAGAACTACTCGGCCGCCGGCGACCGGCAGGGGGAATGTGCATTTGTCCCCACCGAGCAACTCGCCTTCGATCTCGACGGCGACAGCGATACCGCCTTCCTCTACGAAGGCGTGGTGGCCGACACCACCAGCACCTCCTCGGGCGGCTGAGGGGTCACGTCGCGGGTCTCGGGCGCGTAGCCTCGGCACCGGAAAGGGGACTCGATGGGCCACATCACTTTCGTTCACGGCATCATGAACCAGCCGTCGCCCGATCGGCTGCTCCGTACCTGGAAGCGGGATTTGGCGGATGGCGGGGACGGTGTCGATCTCGACGTCTACGGGGTCAGTTCGACGATGGTCTACTGGGCCGACGTGATGTACGCCGCAGCCACCGACGCCGGTGGCTCGGGGCAGGAGTCGATCGAGTACGAGGGGATCGAGCCGGGCGCCCTCACCGAGGTCGACGAGTCGTACATCGACGAGGCCAGCGGTGCGGAGAAGGACTTCCTCGAGTCGATGATCGAGAATTACGACCTCGACCACCCCGACCAGCCCGAAGCACCCGAGGTGACCCCTTCCGATCCAGCGGCCTCGCCGTCGCCGGGCGCCGAGGCCAGGGTGGCTGCAGCATCGGCACTGGAGGCGGTGCCGCTCCCGTGGTTCATCAAACGGCCGCTGATGAGGGTCCTCCTCCGCGACGTCCACCACTATCTGTTCAACACCAGCCACACCCCGCGATCGGGCTCGACCTACAAGGTGCGCGACGAGGTGAGGAACCGGTTCGTTAGGGATCTGGCGGCGGTCGAGGACGGCCCACATCTGGTGGTGGCCCACAGTCTGGGCTCAGTGGTCGCCTACGACTGCATCAAGCGGGTGGCCGACACCAAAACGGTCGACATGCTCATCACCCTGGGCACCCCGCTCGGCATGTCCGAGATCCAGGACAACATGCGGCCGGAGTGGTCGAAGGACGACGGATATCCCGGTGCTCTGCCTCACTGGGTGAATGTGGCCGACACCATCGACCCGGTCTGTGTCGCCGACCCGTTCATCGCCAACGATTACAAACGCAAGAAGACGAGTGCGGTGAGAGACGAGGTAGTGAACAACGGTGGGGTGTTCC
>JBOGEU010000554.1:0-5339 GCA_050741995.1 Acidimicrobiia bacterium
GCTTCGGGGTCTTGTCCCGTCCGTCAGTCCCCGTCGGCGAGACGGGAGGCCTGCTCGTCGGCGGCCAGGGCGGAGACGAAGTCGTCGAGGTCGCCATCGAGGACCTGGTCGAGTCGCTTCAGAGTGAGCCCGATCCGGTGGTCGGTGACCCGGTTGTCCTTGTAGTTGTATGTCCGGATCTTCTCGGAGCGCTCACCGGAGCCCACCTGGGACCGTCTCGCTCCCGCCAGCTCCGACTGCCGGCGCTCCAGCTCCATCTGGTAAAGACGAGCACGAAGGATGCGCATCGCCTTCTCCTTGTTCTGCAGCTGGCTCTTCTCGTCCTGGCAGGTGACCACCAAACCGGTAGGGAGATGGGTGAGACGGACCGCCGAGTCGGTGGTGTTGACCGATTGGCCCCCGGGGCCCGTCGAACGGTAGACGTCGACCTTCACGTCACCGGGATCGATCTCGACCTCGACCTCTTCGACCTCGGGGAGGACGGCGACCGTTGCGGTGGAGGTGTGGACCCGCCCCTGAGACTCGGTCTTCGGCACCCTTTGCACTCGATGCACGCCGGCTTCGTACTTGAGCAGCGAGTACGCATTCCTGCCCTTGACCGCCACCGTCACCTTGTCGTAGCCCCCAGCCTCGGAGGGTGAGCTGTCCATGGCCTCGACCTTGAACCCGCGACGATCAGCGAAGCGCTCGTACATCCGGAGCAGATCGCCGGCCCAGATCGCGGCCTCATCCCCGCCGGCCGCCGACCTGATCTCGAGGATCACGTCCTTGGCGTCGTCGGGGTTCTCGGGGACGAGCGAAATCTTGATTCGTGCCTCGAGGTCGTCGATCTCCACCGCCAGCTCATCGGCGAGAAGTGCCATGTCGGGATCCTGTGACATGTCCCGGGCCGCTTCCAGGTCGCGCGTCACCGCGCGAAGGCGGCGGATGTCGGCGACGACGTCGCGGAGCTCGGCGTGACGTTTCCCGAGGTCGGCGATCTTGGAGTGGTCGGCGAGGATCTCAGGATCGGAAAGGGCCGCCTCGGTCTCCTCGTATGCCGCTTCGATCTCGGCGAGCCGGGCCGAAAGCGATTCGTCCATCACTCACCTCCGACAGGAGGTGTTCCCATGACGGCGAGGCGGGCGTCGAGAGCCGAAGTGGGCAGCCCCCCGCGCCGGCGCACATCCTCCACCATCTCGTCGTCGAGGGCGACGATGAGACTCGAGATGGCCACCTCGATCTGGGACTCGTCGGGAACACGGGTTGTGAGCTTCTGCAGCCAGATCCCGGGGGTGGCGAGGATTCGAGCCAGGCCTCCGGTGTTCCTGGTACCCGACCAGCGCAGCAGCTCGTATGCCAGACCGGCGATGATCGGAATGCCGAGAAGACGTGATGCGACCAGGAACGCCCAGCCCGGCTGGCCGAAGAACGAGAAGAGGATGATGGAGCCGAGCACCACGATCAGGAGGAAGCTGGTGCCGCAGCGAGGGTGCTCCGGGGGGAAGCGACGGACCGATTCGATGCTCAGGGGCTCACCGGCTTCGAAGGCGTGAATCGACATGTGCTCGGCGCCGTGGTACTCGAAGACCCTGCCGATCTCGGCGGATCGCCCGATGACCCAGATGTAACCGACGAACATGACAAGGCGGATCACCCCTTCAACCACGTTGAACAAGATCCCCGACTCCCCGGCCACGACACCTGCGGCCAGAGCAGGGAGAAGGATGAAGAGCCCGGCGAACACCACCAGGGCGATGACCATGGTCCAGCCGATCTGACCTTTGGTAAGCGGCTCTTCCTCCTCGCCCGAGGCTTTCTCCGCCGACCAGGAGAGGGCGCGGAAGCCGAGGCTGAGCGACTCCCAGAGCACGAGGATCCCCCGGATCAGCGGGACGCGAGCGGCCCGGTTGCGCTCGGTGAGCCGGCCCAGGTCTTCACGCCGGGCAACGATCGACGCATCGGGTTGGCGTACTGCCACCGACCAGGCGCCGGGAGCGCGCATCATCACGCCCTCAATAACCGCCTGGCCACCGACAGTCTTGGCCGGATCGACGTTGACTCCGCTGTAATCGGGACGCTCCGGGCTCAAGTCCGGGCTGGTGCGTCCCAATTTCGGGTCGGGCCCGGGCTCACTCGGCGACAGCGGCTGCGGCCTCTCCACTCTCGTCGCCGGGCTCGCCGGCCTTGGTGAACACGGTCTTGCCGTACCTCTTCTGGAAGCGCTCGACGCGGCCACCTGTGTCCACCAACTTCTGCTTCCCGGTGAAGAACGGGTGGCACTCGTTGCACAACTCGATGTGCATCTCGCCCGGCTTGGTGCTGTTTGTCGTGAACGTGTTGCCACAAGAGCACGTGACGTGCGTCTCGGCGTATGTGGGATGAATCTCGGTCTTCACCGCGGTCTCCTATCTCAGCCGCCGCTGCTCTTCGCCACTTCGGCGAGGAAATCGGCGTTGGACTTCGTGGTCTTCAGGCGATCGATGAGCAACTCGAGCGCTGCACCCGACTCCAGGGCCAGCAGAACCCGACGGAGCTTCCACACCTGGGTGAGCTCCGTACGGTCGAACAGAAGCTCCTCTTTTCTTGTTCCCGATGCCTCGATGTCGATCGCCGGGTAGATCCGCTTGTCGGCGAGCTTTCGATCGAGTCTCAGCTCCATGTTCCCGGTGCCCTTGAACTCCTCGAAGATCACCTCGTCCATCTTGGACCCGGTCTCGACCAGGGCAGTGCCGAGGATGGTGAGCGATCCACCTTCCTCGATGTTCCGCGCCGCACCGAAGAAGCGCTTCGGCGGGTACAGGGCCTGCGAGTCGACACCACCGGAGAGAATGCGGCCCGATGCAGGAGTGGCCAGGTTGTGGGCTCGGGCGAGACGGGTGATGGAGTCGAGCAGGATCACGACGTCCGTTCCCATCTCGACCAGGCGCTTGGCCCGCTCGAGGGCGAGCTCGGAGACCTGGGTGTGCTCCTCGGCAGGTCGATCGAAGGTGGAGTAGATGACTTCCCCCTTGACCGAGCGCTGCATGTCGGTGACCTCTTCGGGGCGCTCGTCGACCAGCACCACCATCAGGTAGCACTCCGGGTTATTGGTGGTGATCGATGCCGCGATCTCCTGGAGCACGGTGGTCTTCCCAGCCTTCGGCGGGGAGACGATGAGGCCGCGCTGGCCCTTGCCGATGGGGGCGATCAGGTCCACGATCCGGGTCAGGATCCCGTCGGCTCTCCCGTCGACTTCGAGCCTGAGTCGCACATCGGGGAACAGTGGTGTGAGCGATTCGAACTTCGGCCGTCGCATCGCCTCGTCCGACGTCATCCCGTTGACCTTGTCGATGCGGACGACGGCGGGGAACTTCTCCTTCGAGCGCGGCGGCCGAATCGGCCCGGAGACGATATCGCCCTTGCGGAGCCTGAACTTGCGCACCTGGTTGGCCGAGACGTAGACGTCCTTGTCGCCCGGCAGGTAGCCGGTGACCCTCAAGAAGCCATATCCCTCCGGCAGGACGTCGAGCAGCCCCTCCCGTGTCTCGAGGTCTTCCTCCGGGATGTACTCGTCTTCCCGACCGCCACCGCGACGGCGGCGGTTTCGGTTGCGGTTGCCGCCTTGGCGCTGGTCGTCGCCATATTCGGTGCGCCCGGCCTGACGCGGCTCGGGAGACGAGTCCTCGCTCTCGCCGGTCTCGGCCCCGTCCTGGGCTGCTCGCTCGACGCGTGCCATGGCCTGGGGGAGATCGACGTCTTCGGCCGGCGACGGCTCAGCGACCTGACCGGCGTCCACGAGGGCAGTGATCAGCTTCGATTTTTGGAGACCGTCGGTCTCGATTCCTACGGCGTCGGCGATCTGTCTCAGTTCGTCGATGGACTTGCTCTGGAGTTGAGCTCGTGTGGTCATTGGATCCTTCGCGATTGGTCGCGGACTCGATCGGACCGGGATACGCGCCATCGCAGTGCAATGGAGCATGCCTCGAATGAGGGCTGTGAGTGGGTCGCTGCGACGTCCCTTGGCGTCGTCAGCAAGCGACATGGTAGCCGTTCCGTGTGATTGCGCAAAGCAACCACACCCCCGGGGCTAGTGGATGAGACGGTCGAGCTCCGAGGGGTCGTCTGCGATGCGAATCGACCTCTCGGGCTTATCGGCGAGGACTTCGAAACCGAGGGGCGGATCCGGCCTTCGACCCACCGCCTGCTCGACCGCGTCGACGAACTTGCCTGGATGAGCGGTGCCGACCACGACTTGTATCCGGTCACCGGCGGTTTGATCACCCACGAACCAGGCGGCGGCGGTGTGCGGGTCGAGGAGGTAGCCGTGACGACGGTCCACCTCGGAGATCGTCTCACGGATCTGGTCGTCGTCGGCAAACCCCGCCCTGAACTCGATCGATGGGTCCCCGGTGAGGCGCTCCAGGTTCGAGGGGACGGCGACGTCCATCGCAGGCGCCAGGGTGGCCTCCACCTCGCCGTCACCCATGGCTCCGGTGTTGATCAGATTGGCAAGGCCATGGTTGGTGTTGTTGGCGATCGTGATCGTCTCGATCGGCGCCCCCATCCGCCTTGCCAGCCAACTCGAGAACACATTCCCGAAGTTTCCGGTGGGCACCACAACGTCGAACGGCTGCCCGATGCGGGCGGCGAGGTAGATGTAATAGCCGGCCTGGGCCGCGATCCGAGCCCAGTTGATCGAGTTGAATGCCAGAAGGCCCTCGTGCCGGAGGAAGGCGCTCTTGACCATCGCCTGGCAATCGTCGAACGTGCCGTCGACCGCAACCGCCATGACGTTCTCGTCTTCAACGGTGGTCATCTGACGTCGCTGAAATTCCGAGACCTTGCCGTCGGGGTAGAGGATCACGATCCTGAGGTTGGCCCGGCCCCGGCACGCCTCGATGGCGGCCGACCCGGTGTCCCCCGAAGTGGCACCGAGGACCGTGGCCGGCGAGCTCAACTCCCGGTCGAAGAGACGTGCCAGCACCTGAAGGGCATGGTCCTTGAAAGACAGGGTCGGGCCCCAGAACAGCTCGAAGACCATACGGTCCCCTACCTCGACCAAGGGCGCGGTCTCGGGTCGGGAGAATCGGGTGGCCGCTTCGCCAACGACGGCGGCCACGTCCTCGGCGCCGAAGAGGCTCAACGAGCCCGTGATCGACTGTTGATAGGACCAGTCCTCCCATCCGTCGGGCAGCATTGGGGTCTCGTCGGGCACGTACAGGCCACCGTCGGAAGCGAGACCGGCGAGGAGAACCCCCCGGAAATCGAGCTCCGGTGCCTCACCTCGAGTCGAGACGTATTTCACGACGGGAAGGGTAGGTCTCGGGGGCTCGGTAGAATTCGCCGTCGACGAGCTCCCGTAGCTCAGGGGATAGAGC
>JBOGEU010000555.1:0-2711 GCA_050741995.1 Acidimicrobiia bacterium
CTCGGGTCGACCCAATTGCCCTCGTAGGAGTTGAGCGGGATCCGGATCCGCCGGCCGATCTCGGCAGCCCTGGTGAGAACGGTGTCGGTGTCGACCACCTCGAGCTCCACGAAACGGCAGATGAACGCCAGGTCACGGTTGGCGATGAGTGCGCCGGGGAGCAGACCCGATTCGCAAAGGACCTGGAACCCGTTGCAGATCCCGAGCACAGGGCGGCCCTCGTCGGCCATCCGACCGACCTCTGCCATCACCGGGGAGAAGCGAGCGATGGCCCCGGTGCGGAGATAGTCGCCATGGGCAAATCCACCGGGCAGCACCACGCCGTCGAAATCAGTGAGGTTCGCCTCCCGGTGCCACACGAGCTCGGCCTCGCCGCCGAGGGCGTTGAGGGCATGGGTCACGTCCTGCTCGCAGTTGGTCCCGGGGAAGACCACAACGGCGACCTTCATCCGATCACCTCGACCGTGAAGTCCTCGAGCACCGGGTTGGCGAGCACCTGACGGCACATCTCCTCGACGCTCGCCTGCACCTGACCGGCGTCCTGGCCGTCCAGCTCGAGGTGGATGACCCGGTCGACACGCACCGACGCCACCTCATTGTGGCCCAGGTCATGCAACGCCCTGCGGATCGTCGTCCCCTGTGGGTCGGCGATCTCGGGACGCCGGGTGATCTCCACCGTGACCTTCATCTCACACTCGCCAGGTAGTCCTCGAAACTACGCCCGGTTATCCGCTCGTATGCCTCGACGTATCGCCTTGCGGTCCCTGACACCACATCCGGAGGGAGATCGGGGGCCGGGGGAGCATGGTCCCATCCGACTTGGTCGAGCCAATCGCGGACGAACTGCTTGTCGAACGAGGGTACGTCACTGCCCGGAACCCATTGGTCCGACGGCCAATATCGGGAGGAGTCTGGTGTCAGCACCTCGTCGATCAGCAAGAGCTCACCGTCGGAGAAGCCGAACTCGAACTTGGTGTCGGCCAGGATGACGCCTTTGGCCGCGGCGTACTCCGAAGCCCGGAGGTAGATGTCGACCGATCGCTTTCGCAACTCCTCGAACAACTCGTCGCCGAGGAGCTGGCGGGTCTGAGCCTCGGTCATGTTCTCGTCGTGGCCGCTGGTGGCCTTGGTGGCCGGAGTGAAGATCGGCTTGGGGAGGCGGTCGGCCATCTTCAGACCGGTGGGCAGGTGCTCGGTGGTCGGGCCACCACCGGAGGCGTACTCCTTCCACGACGAGCCATATAGGTACCCGCGCACGACGCACTCGACAGGTATCACCTCGGCGCGGCGAACCACCATCGCCCTCCCAGCCAACCCGCCGATATCCTCGTCGTTCAGCCCCGGCACCTCGGAGAGGCTGGTCGTCAACAGATGGTTCGGGGTGTCCAGAAGGTCGAAGAAATGCAGGCTGACTCCGGTGAGCACCCGCCCCTTGTCCGGGATCGGTTGGTTGAGGATGACGTCGTATGCCGAGATCCGGTCGGTGGCGACGAACAGGAGACTCTCGGAGTCGATCTCGTAGATCTCCCTGACCTTCCCGGATGCTATATGAGGTAGAGCCGGCACCTGGCCGGAGCGTAGTGCAACCGGCAGACCGCGCCGACCTCCCCCTATTGTCCCCGGCCGATGCCCGGGTTCACCCGCCCCCGAGTCGAAGAGATGCTCCAAGCCGACGCATACGCGCGCTTGCTGGGCATCGAGCTGGTCTCGGTGTCCGCTGACGTGATCGTCGTCGCGCTCGAGTTGCGGCCCGAGCATCTCAACTTCCTCGAAGTGGGCCATGGCGGTGTGGTGTTCTCCCTCGCCGACTGCGCCTTCTCTCTGGGCTCGAATGCGGCCGGGGAGCGGGCGGTGGCCATCGACACCCACCTGGTCCTCACCTCGGCCTCGAGCCAGGGTGACCGGCTCCAGGCGGCGGTGACCGAGACAACGAGGGGGAGGACTCTCGGCACATATCGGGTGGACGTATCACGTCAGGACGGCCGCACGGTGGGGCTGTTCACGGGGACGGTGCACATCAGCCCACCCCTCTGAGCTGCGCCCCCTACGATTTCCCGGTTGGCAGTGATCAATTACGCGGTTTCCCACCCGTGGAGGGTGGTTCTCACCGTCCTCGCCGGGGCGCTGCTCGGCGTGGCCGCGTTCTACGTGGTTCAGGTACAGGCTGCGCTCGACTCCGTCGCCAACGAGGAATTCGATCCCGAGGCTGCCCGGGCCTCGATTGACGACACCGAGGCCGATCTGTCGAATTGGGTCTTCGTGGAGCCTGCCGATCTCGCCGGGGAGGAGGTCGGCAGCGGCTCGCAGTCGGAGCTGGCGCGAGCGTTCGATCTGACCGAGGGCCTCGACCCCCACGATTTCAACCCGTTCGTCTTCGGGGCGCCACTGGACGACGAGCTGTTCACGTCGTATCTGCTCGTGGGGATCGACGCCTCGGGGTTCCTCGCCGACGTGATCATCCTCGGCCTCGAGCCGGCCGACGGGAGCAACCCGATCCTGGTCAGCCTGCCTCGGGACCTCTACGTGTGGAACGTCTGTGACAGCTCGTTCACCAGGCTCAACGCAGGGCTCGGAGGCTGTGCCGATTTCGCCTCCGGAACCGAGATGCTGGCCATCCTGGTCGAGGACTACACCGGGATACGGATCGATCACTCGGCCCGGGTCGATTTCTCCGGGTTTGCCCGGATCGTCGACGCCATGGGAGGCACCAC
>JBOGEU010000556.1:0-3092 GCA_050741995.1 Acidimicrobiia bacterium
CTTCGGCATCACCCATCGACCGGCGGTTGTCACGGGCGTACGAGATAAGACGTGGATCTCTCATCGTCCGAGTGTCGCGGCCCCCGGGGACAGAACCTCTCTCGCGGGCCGGGCAAACCCCCCTCGACCTCGCTGACGCTCGGTCGGTCCCCCCTTCGAAAGGGGGGACAACGCGAAGCGGGGGACCGGCCGACCTCGGGTCGGACGAGGGGGGTTGCTGGCGCTCGGTCGGTTAGCCGGAGAGCTCTAAGGATCGTTTGATGAAGGCTGCCATTTGGCCGCGGGTGACCCGTTGGGTCGGGCAGTAGTTGGTGTTGGCGGGAGGGTTGCAGCCTTCGGTGACGCCGGCGTCGGCGATCTTGTTGATGGCGTTCTCGAATATGGATCCGTCATCGTCATCGAAGAAGTCCTGGCTCGTGCTGGGCAAGGAGAGTGCCCGAGCCAGCATCGCCGCCATCTCGTCACGCCGGATGTCGTCTTCGCCGCAGTAGCGACGGATTCCGCAGCCGACGGTCAGCCCGGCGGCCCGGAGCCGATTGGCGGCGCCTTCGTAGAAAAAACCGTTGTCGTCGTCGAAGAAGTCAGTCCCCGTATCCGGGAGACCGAACGCCCGGGAGAGGAACACGGCCATCTCTCCCCTCGAGACCCGATCGTTGGGGCAGAACCTGTGGTTCTGGGGAGGATTGCAGCCTTCGGTTATTTCTCGATCGGCAAGCCAGTCGATGGCGTTGACGAACAGCGAGGACGAGGTGTCGATGAATCGCTGGGTGAACAACCGGCCGGCGTTGACTCGACCCGAACTGCTGGCGCCGGACACCCCGGGGGGACGGTCGACGAAGGAGGTGATGCGGGCGATCAGCTCCTCATGGCCGGTGCCCGGTTCGGCGGAGAGGAGGAGCGCGGCCACACCCGCCACCAAGGGCGATGAGAAAGAGGTCCCCTGCCAGCTGTCATAGCCGCCGGTCACAACGGTCGTGAGAATGTCGACGCCCGGGGCGACGATGTCGACCGTGCCCGGCCCGTAGTTGCTGAACCCGGCCAGGTTGTCGCTGCGGTCGCTGGCGGCGACGGTGAGGATGTTGGACAGGGGGAGGCCCCCCGGGATCAATCGCTGGCCAGGGTCGAGATTGTCGAGGTCGATGCTGTCGTTGCCGGCGGCGGTGACCACCAGGATGTCGTGGGAGCGGGCGTAGTCGATCGCATCCTCCAAGGCATCGTCTTCGGAGGTCACCGAGCCGAGTGAGAGGTTGATGATGTCGGCGCCGTGATCGACGGCGAAGTGGATACCCTCGACCAGGTCCAGGCTCATGCAGCCGCCGTCCTGGCAGCTGCGGATGACCATGATCTCGGCTCCTGGGGCCACGCCGATGATTCCCACGCCGTTGGCGGCGGCGGCGATCACGCCGGCAACCGCGGTGCCGTGTCCCTCGAACGAGTTGGTGCTGCTCGGGCTCGGGTCGTTGTCGTCGTCGAAGAAGTCCCATTTGGCGTCATGGATCTGACCGATGAGATCCGGGTGGGACATGTTCACCCCCGAGTCGATGACGGCGACCACGACACCGTCACCGAGGGAGGAATCCCAGGCGGTGAGGCTGTCGACGTCGGCGTCGACCACCCCGCCCGACAGACCACGATTCTCGTGATGCCACTGCTCGTCGAAGAACGGCTCGTCCTGTGGGGCGGAGAGCTCGTATCGCTGCTCGACGATTGCCCGACCCCCGGTCTGGATGGCGATCTCGGCCACCGTTTCCTCGAGACTGCCCCGGATCGGGACTTCGATCCGCTGCCAGCCCCCGGCAGTCTCGCCGGCCCCTTTCGTCGAGGACAGGGCCGGGGACGAGTCCTCCGGGACCAGGATCGTCACGGTCTCGGGTTCGACCTCGGCCGGTGGCGCCCAGGGCAGGAGGGAAAGGGCCAGGACCGTGGCGAGGACGATGGGCATCTGGCTCAATACTCCCAGACTCTGGCGCTTTGCAAATGGATGTGGTTACCTTGTCCGCGGTCGATGACGTCCATCGCAACCCTCGCTCTCCTTGTCGCATTGCTCCCGACGGCCGCGCTCGCCCCGGGGGGCACCTTCACCGACGACGACGGAATCGTGCACGAGGGTGGGATCGAGGCCATCGCCGCCGAGCAGATCACGGTGGGATGCAACCCGCCGTTCAACGACCGGTTCTGCCCGGATCGGGTCCTCACCCGGGCCGAGATGGCGACCATGATCTCCCGTGCCCTCTCGCTTCCGGCCACCAGCATCGATCATTTCATCGACGACGAGGGCCACATCCTCGAGGGGGCGATCAACAGGATCGCCGAGGCCGAGATCACGGTCGGCTGCAACCCGCCGGACAACGACCGGTTCTGTCCCGATCGCAACCTGACCCGGGCGGAGGCAGCGGCTCTCCTGGCCCGGGCGCTGGATATCCCGGCATCGAGCACCGATTTCTTCGACGACGACGATGGCCACATCCTCGAGGGGGCGATCAACAGGATCGCCGAGGCGGGGATCACGGTGGGCTGCAACCCGCCGTCAAACACCAACTTCTGCCCCGATCGCATCCTGACCAGAGGCGAGATGGCGACCATGCTCACTCGTGCTCTCGATCTCACCTCGATGAAGCCGCCCGCCCGCCCCCCGCTCGAGTGGGACCTGGTGGTCGATGGGCTGAGCAACCCGATCCAGGCTCTGGTCCTTCCGGGTGAGAGTCGCTTCCTGATCGCCGAGCAGGGCGGGATGATCCGCGTGTTCGAGAACGGCGCCCTACGCCCCGACCCGTTCCTCGACCTCACCGATACGGTGGAGGCCGGTGGGGAGAAAGGGTTGCTCTCGATCGCAATCCATCCCGACTACCCGGCCGATCGCCGTCTCTTCGCCTGGTACTCGGCCCCGCTCCGATCGGGAGGCAGTGGCGAGCACACGGCCTACCTCGTCGAATTCGACATCGCCGCCGACCTCCAGACCGCCTCTTCACCCCGAACCGTGCTCTCCATCGACCAACCCTTCTCCAACCACAACGGAGGCTTCCTCGGGTTCGGCCCTGATGGCTACCTGTACCTGAGTCTGGGCGATGGTGGCAGCGGGAACGATCCCGGGG
>JBOGEU010000557.1:0-1045 GCA_050741995.1 Acidimicrobiia bacterium
AGCCACCACGGCGTGCTGGACCTGGTCCTGCTGTCCAAGGTCCCGGGGATGACGATCTTCGCTCCCTCCTCCTACCGCGAGGTCGGCGTGATGCTGCACGACGCCCTGGAGCTCTGTACGGCCGGGCCCGCAGCCATCCGCTTCCCCAAGACGATGCCACCCGACGACGCGGTGGCCACCAGTGACGGTGGCGAGGAGGTCGGCTCGGGTCTGTCCGCCCGCAAGGTCCGCACCGGCGGCGACGTGTGCATCCTCGCGGTGGGCAAGATGCTCGCCCCGGCCCGAGCGGCAGCCGAGGCGATGGCCTCGTCCCACGGGATCCAGGCGGCAGTGTGGGACGTGCGGCTGATCAAGCCGCTCGACGCGGAGATGCTCGCCGAGGCTGCGACGTACCCCCACGTGGTCACCGTCGAGGACGGCTACCGGGACGGCGGCGCGGGTTCCGCCATCGCGGACCGCCTGGCCGGTCTGGCTGCCGGCAAGGGACACGAGGACGGTCAGCAGGTGACCGTGCTGGGAGTGCCGGTGAGGTTCATTTCGCACGGCAAGCCCGACGACATCCTCGCCTCCGTGGGACTCGATGCCGAGGGCATCGCCGCCACGGTGCGTGCTGTTCTGGGCCGGTAGGGCGTCGCTGCCGCAAGACGCGACAAGGCCCGGACCGGTAAACCGGCCCGGGCCTCTCCCCCTGGTCGCCCCCAGCGGTGATCGGGGTTCACCATAGCTGAGCTAGGTGTCGCCTGTCACATGTTGTTATCGAAAGACCGCGAGGAGACGTTACGGCCGGCGCGAAAACTCCTGCCCGAGCCTCGCTGAGTTACCTCACGCATAGTAGGGGTTCTCCCCCATCGAGTGGTCGGTGGTGTCGACCACCTCGGTGACCTCGGGGATTGCCTCACGGATGGCCCGCGTGATGCCCTCCCTCAGCGTCATGGCCGAGACGGCGCATCCCTGGCACCCGCCGCCCATGGTCACGTACACGACGCTGCCCTCGACCCGGTCGAGGCCCGCGAACCCACCGTGCATCGCCAACGCGGGGTTGATC
>JBOGEU010000558.1:0-3190 GCA_050741995.1 Acidimicrobiia bacterium
GCATTCACCGCCCCACCGATGGTGAAGTTCGGGTTCGGAGTTCGGGCCATCCCCCCGACGATGTGAATCACCGAACCGTGTGACTCGGCGAGTTGGGGCCAGAAGAGGCGGGAGAGTCTCACCGCACCGAAGAACTTGAGGTTGAAGCCGTCCTGCCAGGTCTCATCGGTGAGCTCGAGAAATGACCCACTCTTGGTGGCGCCGGCGCAGTTGATCAGGATGTCGACGTGGCCGAAACGCGACGTCGTCTCCTTGTGGAGTGACTGACAACCCTCGAGCGTCGACAGGTCGGCCGGCACCGTCTCCACACGGCGACCGGTGGCAGAGGAGATCTCCTTGGATGTCCTCTGCAGCGTGTCGGCGCTGCGGGCGGAGATGACGATGTCAGCCCCCTCCTCGGCCAACCGGCTGGCGATCGCCCTCCCGATACCGCGGCTTCCGCCGGTGACCACCGCAACCTTGCCTTCCAAGTCCACCAGATCTCCTATTCCGATTGTGGACAGCAGGTTACTTTGGCCTTTCGCCGCCAACCCCGGGTGGTGGGTGGAGTCGGCTGGATCGGGGATGGAACCGGCCACCCAGCTACCGTCCCTTGATGCGAATCGCGGTCCTCGACGACTATCAACGGGTGGCCGAGTCCCTCGCCGACTGGTCGGTGCTCGATGCCGATATCGTCTTCTACGCCGAGCACATCGCCGATCGGGAACAGCTTCTGTCCCGGCTCGCTGGATTCGAGGTCGTGGTGGTGATGCGAGAGCGAACGCCGTTCCCCCGAGAGGTCCTCGAAGGCCTGCCCGGCCTCAAGCTCGTGGTCACCACCGGCGCCGCCAATGCCTCGATCGACCTCAAGACAGCACACCAACTTGGAATCATCGTTTCCGGCACCGGATCTCTCCCTCATCCAACCGGCGAGCTGACCATGATGCTGATCCTCGCCCTGGCCCGCGGGCTCGTCACCGAGATCGACTCGGTTCGCAGTGGTGGTTGGCAGGTCGGCCTGGGCCGGGACCTGCTCGGGTCCACCCTCGGTGTCATCGGCCTGGGACGGCTCGGCTCACAGGTGACAGGGCTGGGACAGGCCTTCGGGATGGAGGTGTTGGCCTGGAGCCAGAATCTGACCAGCGAAAAGGCCGGCGAGGCCGGGGTGATCGCGGTCTCCAAGGAAGAGCTGTTGCGAAGGTCCGACTTCGTCACCATTCACCTCAGGCTGAGCGACCGGACCCGGGGGTTGATCGGGGAGCACGAACTGTCCCTCATGGGGCCGGCCTCCTACCTGATCAATGCTTCCCGGGGACCGATCGTCGACGAGGCGGCTCTGCTGAATGCGGTGCAGTCCGGGGTCATCGCCGGGGCGGCCCTCGACGTTTTCGATGAGGAACCACTGCCGCCCGACCACCCGTTTCGCTCCGAGCGACGCATCCTGGCCACACCGCACATCGGCTATGTCACCCGGGAGTCGTATCAGGTGTTCTTCCAGGGAGTGATCGAGGCCATCGAGGGCTGGCGGAATGGAAGCCCCATCCGTCTCCTGACCTGACTCTCAGGTGTGAAAGTCGGGGTAGCCGTGGGGTGTCACGGCTTTCCGGAACGAACCGATCAGATCCTCGGGCCCCATCTCCTCGGGAACCGAAACAGCCCGGGCGAACTGCCACAACAGGAACGGGTTGGCACCCATGGCATAGAGCGCGCCGTAGTCCCTCGACTCCAGGGCCGCCCGCTCATCGTCACTCAACGTCCCGCCCTCGGGATACGGCGGGACCGGGTGCTCGATCTTGGCCTCCCAGCCGGCGAGAAATGCTGACGCGTCGCCCTTGAAGGCCGCCAACGCGTCGTCGGATCGATCGACCTCCCACATCAGCTTGTTCAGCATGTAACGGCTCATCCCATCTCCCATGAGAAAAAGGGCAGGTTGCCGAAGCGGGTCGGCGTGGCCTCGGCCATGGCGGCCGGTCTCCCACCGGCCACCGCCAGGCAGGTGATGAAGTTGAGGAACTGGTAGCTCTCGTTGCCGGCCTCGGTGAGACGTCGAAAGCTGCTCGCGGCCACGGCCGAGTCGAGGTCACCGCCGGCCATCCAGGTCACCGCCTCGGTGTCGAAGCCCGGGTCGGGGCTCTCGCCCAGGAATTGACGGGGACCACCCAGCTCGTGGGCGAGGTGGCCACTGCCGACCACGAGCACTCGTCGCCGGTCGGGGAAAGAGCCGATGGCGTCGGCGAGATAGGTGCCGAGCTGGGCAAAGCGGGCGGCGCCGGGGAGAGGAGGGGCATTGCAATTGGTGAAGACGGGAACCACCGGGATATCGAGCCCGGGGTCGAGAAAGAGAAGGGGGACGAGAAAGGAATGGTCGAGCCATGGCTCGTCGCTGAAGGCAAAGTCGAACCTCGGAGCGAGGTCGCGCCCTCCGAGGAGATGGGCGCCGAGATCGGGGGCACCGATCAAAGTGGTTCGGTCGAGCCCGAACGCCCGGGTCTCGTTGGGGTGGCCGGCCCGCATCTCGGGCGCTTTCCCGATCATGAAAGCAGGCATGTATGCCGTCATCAGCATGTGGAAATGATCGGAGGCGACGAGGACGATCACGTCTGGCCTCAACTCGTCAACTCGCGACCGGAGCACGTCGAAGTTGGCGGCAACCACCGCCAGATCGTCGGGCACCGACTCACGAAGGGCGGCCCACATGAGTGGGTTGTGGCTGACCCCGAGGACGCCGACGATCTCAGCCATGGCCCACCGTCGGCGCCAGACCGACCTGTTCCAGCAGGACGGCGAGCTGCACCCGCTCCTCTTGGAGGAACCGCCCGACGTCGTCGGGGCCGAGATAGTTGTCCACCCACAGGTTGTCATCGAGGATGTGCCGCCATCGCTCGCTGGTGACTGCTGCGCGGAGCCGGTCCGACCAGGACCCGATTGTCGAGTCGTCGATACCGGGTGGGCCGACCAGCCCCCGCCAGGTCCCCCTGACGCATGGCACGGCAAGCTCGAGACACGTCGGAACCTCCTCGAAGCTGCCACCGATGCGGTCGGGTGAAGTCACCAAGACGGGAGTCAAATCCTCGTCGCCCATGCCGGGGACCGCACTGATAGCACTCACCATCCCTATGTCGGCTCCGCCGCCGACGACATCGGCGAGAGCCTGCGGTGCCGATTCGAAGACACGGATCGGCATCGTGGTGACGGGTGCACCGAGATGAGC
>JBOGEU010000559.1:0-7680 GCA_050741995.1 Acidimicrobiia bacterium
CGTCATCTTGTGGCTTGCTTTGGCGATGGCGGGCATCGAACTGGGCTGAGGCAAACGGGGCCACGGCGCGGTACGCGGTAGGGCCCAAGCAAACCCTGGCGCCGAATCGTGTGTCGGGTAGCGGGCAGAGCCAACTTCGGGCACGATGACGCATCACGAGCAGACCGCCACTCCCGAGTCAGAGCGGGCCCGACGCACCTGGGTGAAGCTCCTCTCCATCACCGCCGCCGTGATCGGGGTTGGGATTCTCATCGTGTTGGTGACCGGCCGCCAGACCCCCTTGCCGTTGGGCGTGCTCCGCACCAACCCGGCGGGGCCCTCCCGGCCCGCGGAGCTGCCTCCGCTATGGGAGCACTTGGCGTCGACCAGCGTGGTCGGTCAACTCACGGGGCCCGGATCTCCCAACCGCACCTACCAGCGATGGAACGTGGGCGGAACCGACCTCGGCCACACGTTCTTCCACAATGGTGACCTCTACATGGTTTTCGGCGACACCTATGGACTGGAGCACGGCGATTGGAGATCCAACACCATGGCCAAGATCGCCAGTCTCGAGTCCCCGGCAACGGGACTCGAGATCGAACACTTCATCAGCGACGAGACCGGCCAGGCGAGAGAGTTGCTCTCCTCACAGAAGGTCTACTGGGTCGAAAGGACGGTGATTCCCACCAACGGTGTCTCGGTGCGAGGCCGGATGATCCTCCATTACATGTCGGTGCGCCGATGGGTGGCTCCGGGCCGGTGGTCGGTGAACCATGCCGGTCTTGCCTACTCAGAAGATGATGGAGAGACATGGGTGAAAAGCGGGCCGATGTGGGGCGACTCGAGCAACTTCGTCCAGGTGGCGTTTGTCGAGGACCACGATGACCCGAGACACGTCTACATGTTCGGCATTCCGGCAGGCCGATACGGGTCCGTCGCGCTCGCCCGGGTTCCGCAGACAACGATCCTCGAGGCGGATGCCTACGAGTACTGGGACGGGAATGACTGGATCGAGCATGAGGCACTCGCCGCCCAGATCGTGCCGGCACCGGTCGGCGAGCTCTCGGTGGCGTGGAACGGATACCTGCAGCGCTGGCTGATGATGTACCTGAATGAGCGCCTGAACGCGGTGGTGATCCGCACTGCCGAGCAGCTGACCGGCCCATGGAGCGATGAAAGCCTGATCACGACTGCCCGAGACCATCCTCAGCTCTACGCCCCGTTCATCGTCCCCTTCGAGTCGAACGAGCCCGACATCTTCTTCACGATGTCGCGCTGGGACAGCTACAACGTTTTCCTGATGCACATGCGGGTGCAATGATCGAATTCGCTACGGAGTGAGGCCCTCCGGGTCGAGACGCAGGCTGCGGTAGTCGAGTTGCATGGTCGGGCCGATATTGAGAGTCTCGGGGTAGGGCAGGGCCGGGTCTCCGGCGACATGGTCCCAGTAGGCGATGTACTCGTGATCGAGCCACAGAGGCAAGGTCACGACATCCCGAGCGAACAAGGCCTGAACCCCACGGTAGAGGGCTGCTCGCCGGTTCTCGTCTGGCTCGCCGGCCGCCTCCATGAACATCTCGACCATCTCCGGATGGTCGTTCTCCAGTGTGACGCCGCTGCCACCGAGACCACCATCGAGAATGAAAGGCGCCAGGTAGTTGTGTGGGTCAGGAAAATCGTAGAGCCACTCCAGGAACGCGAGGTGGTAGGTCCCGTCCACCACGTCGCCGACATATGTGTTCCAGGGCTGGGCAGTGAGGGTGACCTCGATGAGGCCACTCGCTTCGAGCTGCCTCTCCAGATCTTCGATCGCACCGGCCAATTCGACGCCGTAGCGCTCCGGGGGGTAGGCGAGCTCGACCTGGGCCGGAGCGGCCTGGGAGTAACCGGCCTCAGTGAGCAGCTCGACCGCGGCCTCGACGTCGGGCTCCTCGCCGTACATTTCCCGGAAGGACTCGTTCGATGCAAGGAGCCCGGGAGGAATCGCCGAGAAGGCCGACTCCACGGCGCCGCCCAATGCCTTCTCGGCAATGCTTCCCCGGTCCGTGAGACGGGCGATCGCCTGCCTTACCCTGGGATCGTCCGTTGGGGGTAGGCCATGATTCACGACCAGGAACTGGAGCGCCCCTCCGGGCACCTCTTCGAACCGGATCGCATCCTCCCCGGCCAGCGCCGCAGCCATCTCCGCACCGACCCCACGCCATATGACATCGAGCTCGCCTTCCGCCATCTCCGCCGCCATCTCATCGACGGAATCGAAATAACGAACGACGATCCTTTCGATGGCGACCGGGCTTCCCTGATAGTGATCGCTACGCTCGAGAACGACCTCGGCCGGCGACTGTCGATCGATGAACCAGGGGCCGACTCCGTAGATCGGTGGCTCGGGCAGAGGCTCGAGTCGGTCGGAGGGGAAGGCGTCAGGGTGCACGGGCAGATACGGCGCCCCTGCCACCACCGTGGGGAAGAACGCGTAGTCGCCGGTCAGACTGAAGACGACCGTGTCGTCGTCCGGGGCTTCGACGTCGGCGACAAAAGACGTGACCAGACCAGAGCCCTGGCCGCCCAGATCCATGACACGCCGGATGGCATCGGCGTACATCGGAGCCGTGAGCATGGTCCCGTCTGCAAACTGGATCTCGGGCCGTAGCCCAAAGGTGTAGGTGTGCCTCGAGGAATCGATCTCGGGAGGGCCCTCGGCCAGGCCAGGCGCGACGTCGCCGCTCCCTGGTTCGAGCACCAGGAGCCCCTCACTGATCGCGTGGAGCAGCTCCCACTCAGGGAACGTGTATGCATCGGCCGGATCGAGGTTGGAGACAGGCACCACCGAGCCGACGCGGAGCGTGCTCGCCTCGGCCTCCGCAGCGCTGGTTGGGGGCGTGGTTGGGACAGTCGTCGACGAGGAAGTCGTGACCGATGGCAGGGTGCCGGCGGTGGGGCTTGGGGGCGAGTCCGCTGAACACGCCCATAACACAGCAAGCAGCAGCAAGTACAGCCACCGCAGCTTTGGCATTTGCTCCCCCTACCACATACTCATCGCACCCAAACCCCATGTCGCCGCTCTCCTCCGGGTTTGGTCAAACCCCGGCGTGGGGTAGGACTGGAGGCGAGCGAGGTGGCGCGCCTCGTCGGACAATTGGAAGCCGCCCCCGAGCAATGTGGACTTGCCCACCTCATGGAGATCCGACATACCCTCATCCGGGAATCGGTCGATGCGTGACCGGTGCGATCGTGCGGATCGCCGTGTCCACCCGTGGGCACGTCTCATGTTCCGCTCTCTTTTGGCCGGCACAGTGGCGGGGATGCTCGTCGGCTGGCTGATCTTCTACATCTTCGGCTTTGTCGGTATGACCAGCGACCAGCTCGGTGACCGGCTCCACAATGGATGGGTGGCTGCATTCGAGCTGGGTATCGGTCGGGGTGCTCGGGTCGGGATAGGGATCGCGATCGGGCTTGCGGCGTCCTCCACACTGTGGCTGGCCCTCACCAGGAGGTTCGACACCCGTCGTGCCCGACCCTTGCTGGCGGCATCTGCGGCCGCGGCAGTGATCCTCGGGAATCTCACATCGATACGCCGGTTCCAGACCTGGGACGAGGTCGCCATCGTCACCGTCGTCTTCATGTCGCTGCTGACCGCAGCTGCGGTGTGGTTGGTCTCACCTTGGGTCCTGAAGACCCTCAACTAGCCCGTACGGTGCCCGGTGCGGTCATGTGTCCGGCGTTGACTCGGTTTGGCCGCGATCTGGGCCGGGTAGGAAGTGGCGGTCATGTCAGCCAGAGCCTTGGTGCGTCTGGTGGCGATGATGCTGGTGGCCGGCGCCTGCACGGTCTCATCGTCAGAGGTCGTCGGCGAGGGCACCGATTTGGACGTCACGGCGGCCCTGGCGTCCCATAGCAGTCTCCAGGGGCTGGTGGAGTTCACCACGACGGCACGGACCCGGCCCATCATCACCGTCCTCGACGGCGACGGCAACGGATTCGAGGTGACTTCGCCTGAGTTGGGTCCCGGTGAGCACACGGTTCCAATCATCGGATTGCTCCCGGAAACGGAGTACACCATCGAGGTCGGGGAACATGGACTGGCTGGTTCCGACATCCTGACCACCGGGTCGTTGCCGGACGACCTCCCGCCGATCGACCTGATCGTCTCGGAGCCCGACAGGATGAGCCCCGGGCTCACCCTGTTCGATGCGATCCCGTTGCCCGGGGAGACGAGCGAGGCGACCGCCGACGGATATCTGCTCGCCGTCGACGCCGAGGGCCGGGTCGTTTGGTACTACCGGCAAACTCACAGCATTCAGGATGTCCGTCGCACCGGGGACGGGAACCTGCTCTTCATTCACCACGAGACCGGAGCCCGATTGCTCGACCCGGCCGATAACACCATGGTCGAATGGTCTGGCACCGCAGGGCTGGAGACCGCCTCGAAGGATGAGTTCGGTCGTCTTTACGCGGGCCCAGAGGCGATCCCAGTCGATACCGAGCAAATGCACCACGAAGTCATCGAGCTCCCAAACGGGAATCTGATGACCTTGAGCCGTGAGATCCGAACCGTGGAGGGCTATCCCGACCCTCTGTGCGACGACAACGAGGACTTCGACGGGTCCTATGAGGTCGTAGCGGACACCGTGGTCGAGTTCGTGCCAGAGACCGGCGAGGTGGTCCGGGAGTGGTCGCTGTTCGATCTGGCCGATCCCCTCGCCGACCTGGATCGGATCCGGCCCTCCGAGTTCTGCAGCGCATACCTCTCACCGGTGTATCCGGACCTGCCTGCGAGAGATTGGACCCATGCCAACGCAGTGGTCTTCGATGCCGCCCGCAACGCGGTGCTGGTCTCTGTCCGCCATCTGGATCAGGTCTTCGCCATTCGCTATGCCGACGACGAATCCGGTCCCGCCGGTGAGCTTCTCTGGCGATTCGGTGAGAACGGAGACTTCACCCTGGAGGATGGCGAGTGGTTCCTGCACCAGCACTCGCCCCACGTCCTCGACGATGGGTCGATCATGATCTACGACAACGGGAACGAGCGCCCGGGGACCTCTCTGGATGATCCGGATCGTCTGCCCTACAGCCGCGCGGTTCGCTACGAGCTCGACGTCGAGAGCCTCACCGCCCGCCAGGTGTGGCAGCACCGACTCGATACGCCCGGCAAAGCCGTATATGCGCCATTCGTCGGTGACGCCGACCTGTTGTCGGGGAACACGGTGCTGATCACCCACGGGGGCCAGCTCGACCCACCGGCGCACACACCGCAGCAGGAAGGGGTCACGGCATGGGGTCAAGTCGTAGAGGTGGACTACGACAGCGGTGAGGTCATCTTCGATCTACGGATCAAGGACCCCGACCTCGAAGACAGCTGGATCATCTACCGGGCGGAGCGGATCGGCTCGCTCATGCCCGCCGGATTCTCGGTGGCACCGGTCGAAGGCTGACGCGCCCCGCGCTCACCCGCCGAGCCGTCTCACCAGACCAGGCGGGACGACTTTGATCACCACCATCACCCACCGCAGGATCGCCGGAACCCAGACCACGGGACGCCGCCGGGCGAGGCCATCGGCCACTGCTTCGGCGACCCGCTCGGGCGTCACCGCGAGCGGAGGTGGCTTCAGATGAGCAGTCATCGAGGTGTAGACGAATCCGGGCCGCACGATCATGGTGCTCACACCGGTGCCGTTGAGACCGTGAGCGAGGCCTCTCGACAGGAAGTCGAGACCGGCTTTGGTCGAGCCGTAGACGAAGTTCGATCGACGGGGATGCATCCCGGCCACGGATGAAAGAACTATCAACTGCCCGCTCCCCTGCTCCCGAAGCCATCTGCTTGCGTGGAGCAGGGCCGAAATGGCGGCGACGTAATTCACCCGCGCCATGTCCAGCGCGATGTCGGGATCGTCCTCGGCTTCTTCCTGATCATGAAGCACGCCAAAGGCGACGACGACGGCATCGATCGTCCGATCGTTGAACACCTTCTCGAAGAACCTGGAGTGGCTGTCGGTGTCGGTTGCGTCGAAGACGACGTGCTCGATGGTCGCTTGGTCAGCCGGGTCTTCTGTCTCGAAAGGCTCGCGTCCGGCCAGGATCACGGTCCGAGCCCCGTCGGCGACAAAACGAGAGACCATTGCTCGTGCAATCCCGGACCGAGCCCCGAGGACGAGGACGCTTTGAATCCGCCCCGATGCGTCCATGGGTGACATCACGCGACAAGCCCGAGCCGATCGGACAGATCCGACCGGAGCTCCCCCATCGGGTCGAGTCGGGCTCGCGCCTCCCGCCATCCGGTCAAGGACGGGTACATGTCACGCACCGCATCGGCGAGGAGACGTGAGTCCTTCGCCAGGTACACCCGGCCCCCGGCCTCGGCGACGAGGCGATCGCACCGATCGAGGGCTCGCCCCAGCCGGCTATCCCCCAGAGGCATGTCGAGCGAAAGTGTCCAACCTTCCGTCGGGAACGAGAGCATCCCGCCACTACTCCGACCCATGCGCTTCATCACGGCCAGCGACACGGGTGCCGCCGCCGAGATGATGCGGGCCACGGTGACGAGGACGGTCGCCTCTTGCGGTGGCACCACGAACTGGTATTGGAGGAAGCCCCGGTTCCCATAGATTCGGTTCCAACTCTCGACCCTGTCCAGCGGAAAGAAGAAGGAGTCGAGCCGCTCGAGCCGCTCCAACTCCCGGGCGGGCGCCCTCGCCAGCCACATCCGATTGAAAGCCCCGACCGTGACCGCATTCACCAGGCCAGGGCCAGGGAGGCGCGGCATAACCGGCGTCGGCATCGACCGGCGAGCCAGAGGCTTGGCCTGCAGGTGGGCGGGAAGGTCGCCGGAGAGCGTGTGGTCTGCGGCCAGAACGATGCCTCGACCCCGTCCGGCACGAGTGAGATCCAGCCAGGCAACCGTGTATTGACGGCGAAGGTCCATATCGTGCAGCAGCCCCATCACGGTCTCGATGTCATCGCCGCGCAAGGTATCGACCTGCATCCAGGGGGTTTCGATGGGCTTGAGCCGGAACCTTGCCTTCGCGATCACTCCGGTCAGGCCCATCCCTCCGACGGTCACGGGGAACGCCGGGTCGCCCGGCATCACATCCACGACCCCCTCCGGAGTCACGAGTCGGAGCTCTTCGATGTAGCTCCCAAAGCTGCCATCGCGGTGGTGGTTCTTGCCATGGACGTCCGCGGCCACTGCACCGCCCACCGTGACATGTCGAGTACCGGGAGTGACCGGGAGGAACCATCCTCTCGGGACGGTCTGTTCGAGGATTTCTCCCAGGGAGGTGCCGGCGAGGGCGGTGACCGACCCCGTCGCCGGATCGAAGCCCTCCACTCCACGAAGGGCGGTCATGTCGATCACAGTCCCACCAGATAATTGGGCCGCATCTCCATAGCTTCGCCCCAGGCCGCGGGCAACGACACCTCGTCCTGAGATACTCAGCCGCTCGAGGAGTAGTGGATCGGCGGGGCGGACGACATGAGCGGTGCTCCGTGGCCAACCGCCCCAGCCCGACAGCAACTCGCGGGACGCGGGGAGAGTCGATGACGGCTCAGCCCTGGCCAGACCCCTATGCAGCAATGCCGGCTCGGACCCCGTGTCGTTCCCGGGTTGGACATGGTCTTGCATCAACAAGCCCCGGCTGAAGGTGTCTCAACGCCATGATCTGACCCACCTGGCTGATCGGGAAGCAACCCGACGCTCGAAGC
>JBOGEU010000560.1:0-1760 GCA_050741995.1 Acidimicrobiia bacterium
GCCCGGATGCCGTTTCTGGGACATCCGGGTGAAGTCGCCCTCGAGGAACCATCCGCTGTTCTTCTCACAAGGGGCGGTGAAGTGGGTCACCTCGATCTCGACCCGAGGGCCGATGCGGAGACGGGCGCCGGGCCCCACTGCAACCCAGTGGAGACCGGTCAGCGTCAGGTTCTCCCCAGCCGATCCGGCAGCGATGGGATGGCCCTCGCCCTGCAGCTCCTCGATGACCTCCAGCGAGTAGAGGCACAGTGCCTGATCTGGCCCACCATGGTGGATCCGATCCGCCTGGGAATCGCCGACGACCCCGAACTCGTCGATGATTGCCGACTTCACAGGGAGCTTGGGCACGCCACCATTGGATACGCTGATCTGGTGGACGTGAGCCATGGAGGGGACAGCGTAGAGGCGCCCGATTCGATGCCTTTGTGAATTTCACATCTGGCGGTGTTCTCGCGATGAACAGGCGCTTGGCCGGGGCGATGGCGGTCAGCCGAGGTCACCGGCCTCGACCCACAGCGATCTCATCAGATCGGAGCGGTCGAGGAGATCGGGAAGGGTGCCTCTGTCCACCACGCGGCCCTGATCCATGAGCAGGATCTGGTCGGCTCGTGAGAGTGCGGCCCGGCGGTGGGAGACGACGATGCAGGTGACCTCCTCCCGCCGGCCAAGAAGACGGCGCCACAGCTCGGTCTCGGTGTGGACGTCGAGGGCCGAGGAGAGGTCGTCGAACACCAACAGCTCGGCATCGGTGGCCAGCATCCTCGCCGCGGCGGATCGCTGGACCTGGCCACCCGACAGCTTCACGCCGCGGGCTCCGACCATGGTGTGCAGACCCATCTCCAGTCGCTCCAGGTCGGGGTCGAGCACCGCCAGCTGCACCGCCTCGCGCAGCCGTTCGCGGGCCGCGTGTTGGCCGAGGGCGATGTTGTCGGCGAGGGACTCCGAGAAGAGCCGGGGCACCTGGGCGGTGTAGGCAGAGCGGGGAGGAACGAAGAACGACGCCCGGTCCTCGACCGGCTTCCCGTTCCACAGCACTTTCCCTTCGGCCGGGACCAGGCCGAGCAGCGCCCGGACCAGGGTGCTCTTCCCCGATCCGATCTTCCCGGTCACGACCGTGAACGAGCCTCGTTCCACCTCGAAGTCGACACCACCGAGACCCTCCCCGCCGTCGGGGAACCAATGGCTCAGGTCCCGGACCTCCAGCAGGCGCAACGGCTCGATGCCGATGTCGGGCAGCTCGATGTCGGGCACGTCACCCTCCAGAGGCACCCGTGCCCGGTCCAGCAGCTCCTCGTCGGGGGCATCCACCGCCAGGGCACGGATTCGCTCGTAGGCAACGCCGGTGCGGCGATGCTGGGCGATGATGTCGCCAACGTATGCCATGTAGTCGGTGAGGCGCGGCAGATACGTCAGGAAGACGGTCAGCTCACCGACCGTGAGCCCACCACTGTTGACCGAGCTCGCCGCGACCAGCAGGACGATGGCAATGCTGATGATCGACATGTTGCGGTTGATCCCTCGCAGCACCTCGGTGAGCACGGTGTCGGCGAGGGCAGCCTTGTGCCTGACCTGGTTCAACTCGTGGAGACGAGACAGCATCGACCTCTCTGCCGCCGCAAGCTTCAGCGCCTGGACCCCGGCGAAGGTCTCTCCGATGAACCCGGTCACCTGGTCGGTGGCCATCCTCATCGCCCGCCTTCTGCGCCGGATCTGGGGGCTGAGTGCCTGGGTGATGACGAGGGTCAGCAGCAGGGGTATCA
>JBOGEU010000561.1:0-1857 GCA_050741995.1 Acidimicrobiia bacterium
GTAGGCGTATCCGTGGCGTCCATGTGTCGAAGGATTCATATGGGCCTCGGCGGCAGACATGTCGGTCGAGAGAACGATCTGCTTGTCGTAGCCGCGGGACACCAATTCAACGAGGGCACCGATCCGATTCTGGTCCGATCGGTGGTAGGCCCACTTCACGAACTCCCCGTCACCGGCCCCTTCGCTGTTCGGCACCCGATAGTCGAACCACTCCTTGCCAAAGGTGTCGAAGCCGACATTCACCCCGGAGCCAAGGACCTGCTCCAGGTAGTCGATGTCCGGTTTCAGGTCGAGATGCCCGATCACCACACGGGAGAGGTCGGCGCCCTCGCCTGCCAGCACCGCCACCTGGTCGGGGGCCATGGTGCCCAGAGTGCAATGGGTGGAGATGGCGAGCCCGGTGATGACATGGGCCCGGGCCACCGCCCTGAGATGGAGACGCTCGCGGGGCGTGATCTCGTCGAGGCTGGTCCCCACCTCTCCGTAGATCCCCGCCTTGATGCCAGACCCGCCGATCCCGTCTCGGGACTGGCTGACGTAGATGTCCACGAGTCGATCGAGGTCGTCCTCCCGGCCGTCGAGCAGGGGATCCTTGTAGTAGGCGAACCCGACCACCAGGTTGAAGGGGAGACGCGCCGCAAGGCACTCGATGCTGGACAGGTCGTGATCGCCGACGGCCCGGGCCCGGCCGGTGAGGTCGACGAGGGAGCGAACCTCGTAATCGGCCAAGCAGGCCAGGGCCGGCTCAGCCAGGTCCTCGACGTCGTTCCTGGTGCCCCCCGAGTAGAAACCGGCAGGGGCAATCGCATCGAGGTGCTCATGCATCATCGTCGACCCGAGCTCATCGGGGGCTATGGGACCGGTGGCAGTTTCTATTCGCATCGCCTTCACCTCCGACCCCGCCTTCTCGCACTTGGTCGCGATGTGGCGATTGACGGGACCCAGGGGTTGTCGGTACGCTAGCACTGGTCTAGACCATTGGTCTAGACCAGTTGGCCCCGTTTGGTGAGGAGAGAAGGAACCATGACATCCCTGAGACGATCGATGAAGCTGGCAATTCTCATCGCAGTGATGGTGGTCGTCGCTGCCTGCGCGCCACCACCCACCGGCGAGACCACCGTGACCACCGAGGGCGGGACCGATACCACCGCCGGCAGTGACACGACGGTTCCCTCCGGCGACACCACTACCGCACCCACCGCAGAGGGAGGTGGCACCATCGTCGTCGGCCGCACCGGGGACATCGACAACCTGGACCCCCACCTGGCCACCGCATTCCAGACGATCGATGCCCTGGAGCTGGTCTACGACTCCTTGACCGAGCTCGACGCCGAACTGAACGTCCAGCCCGGTCTGGCGAGCGAATGGGAGTACAACGACGACGGGACCGAGCTGACCTTCCATCTCCGGGAGGGAGTCACCTTCCACGATGGCCAGCCGCTGACTTCGGCCGACGTGGTCGCCTCCCTGGAGCGGATTCTGGACGAGGCGACCGGAGCCGTGGTCCGGACCAACCTGCTCTCCATCTCGGAGATCGCGGCGCCCGACGACCTCACAGTGGTCTTGACCCTCTCCGTCCCCGACGCCACACTGCCCGCCGCTCTCACCGATCTCAACACCGCCATCCTGTCCGCCGAGTCGATCGAGAATGGCAGCGCCGCCACCGAGCCGAACGGCACCGGGCCGTTCTCCTTCGTGAACTGGACCCAGGGCCAGGAGGTCGAGTTGGACGCCTTCGACGATTATTGGGGGGAGGGCCCGTTCGTCGAAGGCATCCTGATCCGTGTGGTTCCCGAGGAGCAGTCGATGCTCGCCGCACTCCAGGCCGGAGAGGTCCATCTGGGTGTGATGGGGAAC
>JBOGEU010000562.1:0-1916 GCA_050741995.1 Acidimicrobiia bacterium
CTGGTGGCACCGATCGTGCGGCGCCCGGACCCGGTGCCCTGTCCCAACTGCGCCATCGGCGAATGGGACATGTGCCGCAACGGCCGGTTCACCGAGGCCGGGATCAGGGGTCTGGACGGCTACGCCGCGGAGCGGTTTGCGCTCCCCGCCCGGTTCGGCGTCAAAGTTGGGGCCGACCTCGGCATCCTGGCAGTCCTCGTGGAGCCGGCCAGCGTGGTGGCCAAGGCGTGGGAGCACATCGTCCACATCGGGCGCCGGGCCCTCTGGGAGCCGACCCGGGTCCTGGTGACCGGCGCCGGGCCGATCGGGCTGCTCGCAACGCTGTTCGCCATCCGGCACAGCGACGAGGTCCACGTACTCGATCTGGTCACGGATGGGCCCAAGCCGGACCTGGTCCGGGACCTGGGAGCCACCTATCACCACGGTGGCCTGACCGAGATCGAAAGCGGGATCGATGTGGTGGTGGAGTGCACCGGAGCGGCCGAGTTGGTCGGCGCGGTCATGGGGCGCACCGGGCCCAATGGCATCGTGTGCCTGACCGGTGTCACTACCGCCGGGCGCCAGATGGTCACCAGCGATCTGGCCCGGGAGTTGGTGCTGGAAAACGACGCCGTCTTCGGCACGGTCAACGCCAACCGCCGGCACTACGAGGAGGCCGCCCGGGTGCTGGCGGAAACCGACCGTTCCTGGCTGGAGCGGGTCATTCACCGCAGGGTGCCCCTCGATGATTGGCGGGAGGCCTACGACCGACGGCCGGACGACGTCAAGACCGTGATCCGATTCGGGTAGGCGATCGATGCCACGTCGCAATCGTGTCGATCCCTGGGGTGACCTGCATGCGGTGAGCGACAGGGGCATGTTCACCGGCAACCGGGGCTGTCTCGTCGACGACAGCGAACAGGTGGTGCATCATCATCGTGGACCACTCTGGATCACATGTCTCACCGAGTACCGGGACTGGAGGGTGCCGCTGGCCCGGCCCGGGCGATGGACTCCGATCTTCTTCCTCGACGACGCGGTGGCCCTGGCGGCGGGGCACCGGCCCTGTGGCCTTTGCCGGCACGAGGATTACCTGAGCTACCGGAAGGCAGTGACCGGTTCCGAGGGGTTGAGCTCGCCCCTGGGGGCGACAGACCTCAATCGAAGGCTGGCGGCCGAGAGATTGCGACGAGGCCGGGGTCTGGACCGGGCTGCCGACCGTCGTTTGTGGCCGGCGGGCATCGACGACCTGCCCACCGGTGCCGTGATCGTCGACGGCGACCTCCCGCAGCTGGTTCTCGACGACCGGCTGCTCAGCTTTGGCTTCGCCGGGTGGCATTCGCCGGTGCCCCGTCCCCGAGGCAGGGAGGCAGCGGTACTCACACCGCCCACCTCTGTCGCCGCCCTTGCCTTTGGCTTCGCCCCGGTCCTCCATCCGACCGCCTCGGAGTGACCGACTCGTTCGCCGGGGACGATGCGAGAATCATCACCGAGATGGAGGCGAAGCGCTACAAGACAGTGGTGACAGCCGATTCGAGGAATCGGGTGCTGGTGCCGGTGCCCTTCGATCCCGACGACACGTGGGGCCGCAAGAAATCGCATCGCGTGTCCGGCACCGTCAACGGGATGGGAGTGAGGGCAGTCATCGAGCCGCTGGGCAAGGGAAACGGCATCCTGCTCGGGCATGCCTGGCGCCGGGGCTGTGGGATCGGGCCTGGCGACGCGGTAGAGGTGGTCATCGCTCCCGAGGGCCCGCAAAGACAGGATCTCGCACCTGACCTCGCATCTGCCCTGGAAGCCGAGCCGGATGCGGCCGAATTCTTCGACTCGTTGGCGCAGTTCTACCGCAACGCCTACCTGAGATGGATCGACTCCACCAAGCGGCGACCCGAGGTCAGGGCAATGCGCATCGCCGAGACGATCGAGCTCCTGAAGGC
>JBOGEU010000563.1:0-1010 GCA_050741995.1 Acidimicrobiia bacterium
CATCACGAGATCTCGTCGAGCGCCCGGGCGCGGGACCCCCCCGACCCGTAGGCCGAGGGGCGGCACGTCGGCGATGCGACTCAGTACCACTTGCCGCGGGCGAACCCACCGAACGCAATGAGTCCGACGAGCACGACAATCAGGCCTATCCACACGCTCCAGAAGATCATCAGCAGGATCCCGGCGATCACGATGAGGCCGCCGACCGAGATGCCGGCGATTCCACTGCGCCGTTCCGGTGTTGCCATTTGTCCCCCCTCTTCGCTTCCCTGAGTGTTTCGCTCGGGAAGTTCCCACGGCGACCCTAGCTGTAACGCGAGGACGGTCTCCCGAAGCGTGACCCGCGGGGGACCATCTCCCGACCTGTAGGCGTGGCCCGGCCCCCCAAGGCGGGGGGATTCGCCCAGAGGGCCAGGGTCGGTCGGACCTGGCGGACGGTGCCCGACCGGCTGACCTTCATGGTCGCGCCCCGGGTACGTCCCTATTGGAACGGGAACGCATTTCACCTGGGTGAACCGCACCGAAGACCCGAGGGGAGCCGGGGGATGCCCGCCACTCCCCGGCATGCCCCCGGACCCCGGCTCCTCGGGACGGCTCAGCACCGGTCTGAGCCGCACAGATGAAGTTCGCGTCGAGCCTGTCATTCGTTACGGGTTCGCCAGAGCTGTCGGTCTGCGCCACCGCGCCGCCTCGACCGAGCCGAATCCGCCGAGACCATTGACCGGGTGCAGGTCCTGTGCGACGGTTTGGCGCCGCACCTGGGGAGTGCTGCGGGCAGGAGATGGCCTATGTCGGAGGACGCTGAACCCGTCCGAGACGAGGTCTTGCGCGTCGAGGGGAAGCAGAACCACACCGGAACCACGATCACCCTCGAGGGCGAGTTCGACATGACCGGGACCGACCGGTTCTGGGCATTCGTCACCCAGGCGCTCGCTGAGGAGCCGAGGGCGATCACAGTGGACGCCCGCGGCCTCGAATTCATCGACTCGTCGGGGTTGATGGCGTTAGTG